>CAYSZX010000005.1:14039-42613 GCA_964435835.1 uncultured Candidatus Saccharibacteria bacterium
TCAATTGATGATCCTGGTGAATATGCTGCTATGCGATATTGTGTTACTGGTGATTCTAGAATAATAAGTGATCATTGTTTAGAAAAAATTAATGATGTTTCTGATAAAAAAGATATTTCTTTAAAAGTTTTATCTTTTGATAAAAAAGTCAATAATGCTTCTCAGTGGTTTGATTCAGGAGTTCATCCTGTTTTGGAAGCTAAAACTTTTAGAGGTTACAAATTAAAAGCAACTGAAAATCATCCAATCTTAACTCTTCAAAAAAATGAAGAGGGGCAACCTATTTTTAAATGGAGATTATTTGAAGACTTAAAAGAGGGAGATTTTGCAGTTATTGATAGAAGTAATGATACTTTATGGGAGCATGAAGAATTAGATTTAAAAAAATATTATCCTGAGGTAAAAAAAGAGAAGGTTGAGAAAAAAGAACTTCCTTCTCAAATGAGCCCCGAATTGGCTTTCTTATTAGGTGTAATAATAGCTGATGGACATATTTCTAGTAATCAAATTGGTTTTGTTAATACTAACAAGAAACTTATCGATAAGTTTAAAGAAAGCTTTGAGAAAGTATTTCCTGATTGTAAATTACATGAATTTAAAAGAAAACCTTCGGGGGACGAAAAGAAATTAGAAATTCATCCTTATATTATTGAATTTTTGAAGAATTTAGGAGTTAAAGACTGCATTGCTTCTGAAAAAGAAATTCCAGAAGCTGTTTTTCATACCAGCAAGAAATCAATTGCTGCTTTCTTGAAAGGATTATTTGAGAGCAATGGTTCTAGTAAGAAAAAAGGACAATCAATAGAATTAACTTATCCTTCTGTTAGTAAGAAATTACTCGAAGATTTACAAATTATTCTTTTAAGATTTGGAATTGATTCATTTTTAAGAAATGAAAAAACCAAAAGTGGTTCAGAGTTATTTATTAGGGGTTATGATAATCTTGCTTTATTCAAAGAACAAATTGGTTTTGTTTCTAAAAAGAAAAAGGAAAGATTAGAAGAATATGTTAGGGCTAATTCTGACAATAAAGTAATATCTAAAACAGATTACATTCCTTTTCTTTCTCAATATTTAAAGAAAAAGTATGAAAATAAATGGCTTCAAACTCATAATTTAGATAGATATCCTCAACTTAATGATTATTATGAGAAGCTATCTGGAATATTAGATAAAAAAGATTTAAAACTTGTTAAACAATTTCTAAAAAATAATTATTTATTCGATCAGATTACTTCTGTTAAGAAAAAAGGGAAAGAAAGAGTTTATTCTTTAAGAGTGGATAGTGATTGTCATTCTTTTATTTCTAATGGATTTATTAGTCATAATACCGAGATGAAGCTTTCTAAGTTGGGAGAGGAAATATTAAGAGATATCAGAAAAGATACTGTTGACTTTAGAGAGAATTATGACGGGACCAGAGAAGAACCCGTTGTTTTACCTTCACCTCTTCCCCAATTGCTTTTAAACGGAGTCTTAGGTATTGCTGTCGGAATGGCTACCAATATTCCTCCTCACAATTTAAATGAGGTTTGTGATGCTTTAATTTACTTAATTAAACATCCAAAAGCTGATTTAGAAAAGATTTGTGAATTTATTCAGGGACCTGATTTTCCAACTGGAGGTGCAATTTATGATCAAGAAAAGATAATTGAAGGTTATGCTACCGGAAAAGGCTCTATTACTATAAGAGGAAAAACAAAGATTGTTAAGAATAAAAGAGGAAGTCAAAAAATTATTATTACCGAAATACCTTATCGGGTTAGAAAATCTCGTTTCTTGAGCCGATTAGCTAAATTAGTTTTAAACAAGAAGATAAAGGGAATTAAAAACATCAGAGATGAATCAGATAAAAAAGGATTAAGAATTGCTGTTGATTTAAAAAGAGGAGTAATTGCTAAAAGAACTTTAAATCGTTTGTTTAAATTTAGCAATTTACAGAAAAGATTCCATATGAATATGGTTGTTTTGAAAGATGGAAAGAAACCAAAACTTTCTACTTTAATGAAAGTTTTGAAACACTTTGTTGAGCACCGAAAAGAAGTTGTTATCAGAAGGACTAAGTTTAAACTAAACAAAGCGGAAGAAAGAGCTCATATCTTGGAAGGTCTTCATAAATGTTTAGCTGATATTGATAAAGCTATTGAAATTATTAAGAAATCAGAAGACAGAGATGATGCTAAAAAGAATTTAATTAAACACTTTAAATTAAGTGAAGTTCAAGCTGATGCTATCTTGGAAACTAAATTAGCTACTTTAGCTAAAATGGCAATGAAAGAAATCGAAGATGAATTAAAAGAATTGAAAGCTAAAATTAAGAAGTATAAAGGTATATTAAAGAGTAAAAAGAAAGTTGAAAAGATAATCATTAAAGATCTAAAAAGAATCAAGAAAGAATTTGGAGATGAAAGAAGAACTAAAGTTTACAAAAGAAAAGTTGGTGATTTTTCTCAAAGAGATTTAGTTCCAAAGAAAGAAACCTTTATTACTTTAACTCAGGGAGGATACATAAAGAGAATTAGTCCTAAGGCCTACAAGATTCAAAGAAGAGGAGGTAAAGGGATTATTGGTATGAAAACAGTTGGCAAGGACGTGATTAGTAAGTTCTTTACTACTAACACCCACGACAATCTTTTATTCTTTACTGATAAAGGTAAGGTTTACAAAGTTCCTGCTTTTGAAATTCCTAAAAAAGGAAGAGTAACAAAAGGAAGAGGTTTGGCTAACTTTTTGGAAATATCTTCAGACGAAGACATTTTATCAGTTATGCCCCTAACCAAAGAAGAAGAGGAGGCAAGAAAGGGTTATCTTACTATGGTTACTGAAAAAGGACAGATTAAAAGAACTGCTTTAAAGGAATTTAAAAATATTAGACGTTCTGGTTTAATTGCAATTTCCTTGAAAAAAGGAGATACTTTGAAAAAGGTTAAAAAGACTAGCGGGGAAGAAGAAATCTTATTAGTTTCCAAAAAAGGTAAATCAATTAGATTTAAGGAAAAGGAAATTAGAGCTATGGGAAGAAGTGCCTCTGGGGTAATAGGAATGGACTTAAAGAAAGGAGATGAAGTTGTTGGAATGAGTGTTATCTCAAAGAAAAAGAAGAAAAAGGCCAAGAGAACATTATTGGTTGTTAGTGAAAAGGGTTATGGAAAAAAGACTCCATTAAAGAGATACAAAGCTCAGAAGAGAGGAGGAGTAGGATTGAAAACAATGAATTTAAAAAAGAAAACAGGAGAGATAGCTGCTTCTAAATTACTTACTAAAGACGATGAAGATTTAATTGTTATCTCGGAAAAAGGAAAAGTAATCAGAATGAAGACTAAATCTATTTCTCAATTAGGAAGAAATACTCAGGGAGTAAGGATAATGAAACTAAATAAAAACGATAAAGTTGTTTCTGTCGCTTGTCTTTAATTCTTAATAAATTATAATTAAATAATATGGCTTTTCTTAATCCTATAGTAGTTTTAGACAGAATTAATTTAAGAAAGAATTTCACAGTAGCTGATTTTGGTTCAGGTTCTGGGAATTGGGTTATTCCTATAGCTAGAAGAGTGAAACAAGGAACTGTTTACGCGGTTGATGTTTTAGGGACCCCTCTAGCTGTTCTAAAAAAGAAAGCTAAGGAAGAAAACTTAGCTAATATTAGAACTGTTCAGGCTGATGTGGAAGATGGAACCCAACTACCTGATAAAAGTTGTGATTTAGTTTTAATGACTAATCTCTTATTCGAGGTAGAAGATAAAAAGAAAGTAATAAAAGAAGGGATTAGAATTTTAAAAGAAGGGGGGCATTTATTAATTATTGATTGGGAGAAAGACTCCCCTATGAATCTTAAAAATCCTGTTTCTTCTACTAAAGTAGGAGAAATAGCTACTGAATTAGATTTAAAGTTAGTCAAAGAACTTCCAGCTGGTATTTATCATTGGGGTTTGTTTTTTAGAAAATAATGTTATAATAATCTAATGAAAAAATTAATTGTTGTTTTACTAGGTTTAGGATTATTATTTTCTGCTTTTTCTGTTTATGCTGAGGTAGCTGATGATTGTGAAGAATATTGTGAAGATCCTGAGAATTATGAAATGCCTGCAGATACTGTTTGCTATTGTAATCCTTTAGCAAGTGAAGATTTAACTGCTATTACTGATCCAATTATCAGTTTTATTTTTAATCTTTCGATTGTTGTTGTTCCCGTTTTAGTTTTACTCGGAGCTTTCTTTATTGTTACGGCGGGAGGAGATATGGAAAGAATTAACAAAGGAAAGAAAATAATTATGTGGACCTTAATTGGTTTTTTAATAGTTTTAATATCTCAGGGAATCTCTGATTTACTTGATGAGATATTAGGTATTTAAGATTTATGAATAAAAAAACCTTCATTTTAATATTTTCTTTATTAATTTTACCTTCTTTTGCTTTTGGAAAATCTTTAGATGAACCTTTGAGTTGTTGTGAGTTAAAAAGTGAAGTTGATTTAGGCCCAGAAGGGTTTTATGAGAAGGGCTGGGTAGTTGGTAATTCTACCTCTTGTATTTTAGATGGTACGGAAGTTGATACTGATACTACTACGAATAAGTGGGGCTTTATTTGTTTATTAGGTTCTGTTGGCTTTATTACTCGATGGGTTTTTATTACTTTGATGGTTGTTTCTCCTTTAATGATTATGATTGGAACTTATTATATTATAACAGCTGGGGTAGAGCCGGAGAGAGTTGAAAAAGGAAAAAACTATATTATTTGGGCTACAGTTGGCTTAGTGGTTGGTTTATTTTCTAACGCTATTCCTAGTCTTGTTAGTTCTTTGCTTGCTTAGGAGTGAACTTTTTAATATAATAAACAAATAACTAAGCAAAAGGTCGGGTTTAAAAAATAGAATAAATTAAAATGAATAAAGTAATAGGTTCAATTTTGGTTGTTGCTCTGTTATTAATTACTGCCTCTAGTGTTTTAGCTGCAGAGCCTATCGAAGGATGTACATTAAGACATACTATTGAGTTTGCGGGCGACGTAAAAGAGGAGGGAACACATGTTACTAGTACAGTTGATAATTGGGGAGCAATTTGCTTATTAGATACTATTTACACGATTACTGATTGGATTTTCTATGGATTATTATCTCTTGTTTCAGTCTTTACTGTCTTGGGGGGATTTAAAATAGTTACATCAAGAGACAGTCAGGAGGAAATGGAAAAAGGAAGAGATTATGTTCTTTATGCTACAGTTGGTTTAATTGTTGCTTTCTTATCAAGAGTAATTCCTTCAATTGCTGAAGGTGTTGTTGGAGCATAAACATTTCTAAATTCGTAATTTGAAAATCAACCTTGTTTTCAAGGTTGATTTTATTTATTATTATTCTAAGGGCGGACGTAGCCGAATTGGCATAGGCGCATGACTTAGGATCATGTGGGGAAACCCGTGTGGGTTCGAGTCCCACCGTCCGCACATTATTCTGATTTAAGTAGGTCTTTTTTATTTTACTTTTCTATTATTTTGTGTAAACTTTTAACTAAAGTTCTTAAAGGTGATAGTAAAAATTGACAAAACGTGCTTTGAAAGTTTTGGAAGAAATAGGATTTTTTAATTCTGGCCATTTTGGTCTGACTTCAGGTAAACATTCAAATGTTTATCTGAATAAAGACAAACTTTCTTTATATCCTTCTCTTTCTCGAAGTATTGCCTTTGAAATAGCAGAAAGATTTTCAGCATATAATATTGAGGCAGTTTGTTGTCCAGCTGTAGGAAGTATTGTGTTGGGACAATGGGTTGCCTTTCATCTTAATATGTCAAAGAAGGAGCAAGTATTTTTTACTTATGCTGATAAAAAAAGAGATGGTTTTATTATAAAGAGAGGATTTGGAGAAAAACTAAAAGATAAGAGAATTCTTATTATCGAAGACATAGTTACAACTGGTGAATCAGTAAGAAAAATTATTCCAGAGGTAAAAAAATACGGAAAGATAATTGGTCTAGGAATTCTTTGTAATAGGGGAAATGTTGTTTTTGAAGATATTCCTGAAGTGTTTTCTCTGTTAGATTTAGATTTTGAAACTTGGAATAAAAAAGATTGCCCTTTATGTAAGGACAATGTTCCTATTAATACAGAAATGGGAAAAGGGAAATAATTTCTTTCTCGCCAGAATAAATAATTTTTTTAAAAACCGCTTCTATGAAGCGGCATTTTTTTTATTCCTCAACAACTATTTTTCTTTTGTTTTTTTCTTTTTTCTTTGGAATCTTAATAGTTAAAATTCCCATTTTAAGGGTTGCTTTAATTTTGTTTTGGTTTACTTTGACAGGTAATATAATTTTTCTAGAAAAAGTTCCCCAATAACATTCTTTACAAAAATAATCTCTCTTTTCTCTTTCTGGCCTTTCTCTTTTTCCCTTTATTAAAATCAAATCATCATCTATTGTAATATCCAAATCTTCTAATTTTACTCCAGCAACAGCTGATTGGATAACTAAATCAGATTCAGTTTGATAGATATCAACTGTTAATTTTCCGTCTGATTCAAGTTCTTCTTGAACTTTAATTTCTTTTTTCATTTATTTTTTGTTTTTCTATTTGTTCTAATTTTTTAAAACCAAAAGAAACAAATATATATAAAACTACTAATAAGGCAAAAGGAATTAATGAACTCCACCCTTCTTCAATTTTTATTATAGAGAAGTTATATATAGCATGCAAGATAGTAGCTATTATTACGAAAGGGACGATAAATTTATCTTTATCTTTTTTAAAGAAGGATAAACCTAGAGAAAAGCCAATAATTCCTCCACAAAGAGCGTGTAATAATGTTGCTCCCAAGAATCTTATCAAAGAAACTTGAAGAACATTCCCCCAAATTATATCTGTACTTGTAAGGTGAAGGAGACTTTTAACAAACCCTTTGTTAGCTACAAAGATTAAGGTAAAAAAGTTTTCAGCTGCAGCAAAACCTAAAGCAGCAGTGATCATGTAAATCATTCCGTCGACTGGTTCATTAAATTCAATATTTTTTAATATGCCAAATTTAACTACAAAGAATTTTGCTGATTCTTCTATTAAAGCCATCAGAGTTAAAGAAGTAATTAAAAATATAAAAGAAGAAGTAAAATAGTCAGTTTTTAATTGAGTTAAAGCAAACTCTTGAACGGAAACAGTAGGAACGGTGATAAGAGCTCCTAATAAGAATATTTTTAAAAGTAGTTTTTTAGGTTCAGGATCATTATCTTTCTTTAAATAGAAAGAAAGCCATAGAAAACTAGGCAATACTCCGAAAAATAAATAAACTAGATAAGTAAAAATATAATTCATCTTCTTTTTTCTGTTACCCAAAATTCTAAGTGTTTACCTATTATTAGTCTTGTCTGCGCATCTAAAGAAGGAATGCTACCAAAGAAAACTAGGGTAATAGGTAATAAGAGCCATTGGAAAAAAATAGACATTTTTTTAAATTTACTTATTCCTTTTGGTTTTGGAGGTAAACTTAAAAAACTGATTGTGGCTGAAACTATCATTCCGATCATTGATAGTCTCATTAATGTTCCAGTTGTTCTTGGAAGATTGTAAGAAAGAAGAGAAACATTAAATCGTTCTCCTCCTAAAGCTAAAGGAAGCCATCCTAAAAAGAAAATTAAAAGGGAAACAGTTGCCCATGACCAGAAACCATCCAGAATATTCCAAGAAAGATAAAATTTCTTAGAAAAAGAGATTTGTTTATCTTTAATAAAATTGAACAATAAAAAAGGAATGTCTACACATCCCCAAGCCCAACGCCTTTGTTGTTTGTATTGATTAATTATTGTTTTTAATAAATTGTCTGATAAAACTGCATCCATAGAAACCGGATAATAAAGAGGAACAACTTTATAGTCTCCACCATAGTGAAGAAAAGCTTTCCAAAAAATTCTTGAATCGTCAGGAACAACATTCTTAGGGTATTCTACTTCTTCTAAGACAGGATAAGGAATAGAATGGGAAGAATAGGTGACTAGTACTTCCGGTCTTTCTTGTTGCATCATTTGCCAGAAAGTATTTGAAGTTGCTACAATTCTTGAAAAATTAGGGGCTGACCAGACGTTGTTATTGTAAATCGGAATTGGTTGATAAGAAGAATGAGTAGGATTTTCTGCTTTTAAAAAATGATAAGCTAAACAAGAAAAATATTGAGGATAAGGTTTAGTATCTATATCAAAACTTGAAACTAAAATGTTTTCTTTGCTTGTATTAAGATCTTTGATTACCTTTTCTTTAGCTATTTTAAGTCCCCAAGCAATATTAGATCCTTTTCCTATTACTTCTCCCGGGATATTATCGGGATGAGTAGTGATTACGAATTTAAAAAACTTATCTGAAAACTCTTTTTTTACTGCTTCAGCTCTTTTTTTAGCTTCTTCGCCTGCTCTTTTTTCGATAGTTAAAATGATTGTTATTTTATCTTTTGGATATTTTGTTTCATAAATAGACTGACAAGAGCTGGCAATTATTTCTTTTGGTTCTTTGTAAGCGGGCAAAATAATAAGATGATGTACTTTTTCCCAATCTTTAATTTCTTTAACTTTTTTAAACCAATCAGTTTTTAAATTCTTTTTCATTCTTGCAAAGCTTATAATTTGATGAATAGAAAGATAGATTATTTTTAAAAGCCAATATAAGTCAAAGATAATTATCAAAATAGCTATGGTTGTAGGAATTAACCAAGATAATAAAAAAGCTCCAATTAGGGTCCCCCAAGATAATAAACCAGGGAGAATTTCTAAAAACCTATATAGAGCTTTATCTTTAGCAGAATCTAAGTCTCTGTAATTAGACAAAGAAATGTATTCTTTGTTTTGATTGGGCATTTTTTATTAAAAAATGTTATGTGATCCCAAGGGGAATCGAACCCCTATTGACAGGTTGAAAACCTGCCGTCCTGAACCGTTAGACGATGGGACCTTTATTTATTTTCTCTCTAAACCTATAATATCTAAGAATGAGCAAAAAGCAAGTTTTATGATTATCTTTTCAATAGAAACATCTTGTGATGATACTTGTATATCATTTATTCAAGCAAATGAGAACAAAAAGTCAAAAATTAAAGTTTTGGCTAATTTAGTTTCTTCTCAAGTTGAACTTCATAAAGAATACGGAGGTATTTATCCTTTTTTAGCTCAAAGGGAACATAAAAAGAATTTACCTTTGCTTTTTGAAAAAGCTAAAAAAGAAGCAGGAGATCCTAAAATTGATTTAATTGCTTTAACTATTGGTCCGGGATTAGATCCTTGCTTATGGGCTGGTTTAGATTTTGCAAAGAGCTTATCTAATAAATTAAAGGTTCCTATTTTACCTGTCAACCATCTTGAAGGTCATATTTATGCCAGCTTTGTTGAATCTAATATAGATTTTAATAAAGTTTTTCCGGCTATTTGTTTAATTGTTTCCGGAGGTCATACCCAGTTAATTTTAGTTAAAAGTTTTGGGAATTATGAAATTTTGGGAGAAACTAGAGATGATGCGGCAGGAGAATGTTTTGATAAGATAGGAAGAATGTTGGGCTTAGGTTTTCCTGGTGGTCCAGCTATTGAAAAAGAAGCTGAAAAAGAAATTAAAAAAGAAACAGATATTGAGTTTCCTAGACCAATGATTAACCAAGATAATTATGATTTTAGTTTCTCTGGTTTAAAAACAGCTGTTTTATATTTTCATAGAAAACAACCTTCTAAAGTTAAAAAAGACTTTAATTACACAAGAGAAGTTTGTAGAGAAGTTCAAAATTCTATTATTGATGTTTTATTATCTAAAACTGTTAAGGCGGCTAAAAATTATAATATTAAATCAATTATTTTAGGAGGAGGAGTAACAGCCAATAAAGAATTAAGAAAAAGATTTAAGAAAAAAATTAAAAATGATTTTCCTAATTTAAATTTATATTTACCACAACTTAAAAATTCTACTGATAATTCTTTAATGACTGGTTTGGTTGCCTATTATCATTATCTAAATAGGGATAAGGGATATTTAAAAGAAGATTTTAAAGTAAATCCTAATTTAAGATTGTAAATTAGATATTTGGCTTATTTTTTATTCGAGGTGGATAGTCTTTTTCATGTGTTTAATCCTTTCTTTTAATAAAGGATATTTTTTTAACTTTGGACTGTGCTTGATTATTCTTTTTGCCCAATTACTAGTTTTTTTAACTAATTTAGTATTAAAAAGGGATTTAGTAACTGAATCAGGAATTCCTGATTGTCTGGTACCAAAAACACTTCCTGCTCCTCTTAATTCTAAATCTTTTTCGGCTACTTCTAAACCGTTTTTAGCATTAACTAAAGCTTTTAATCTCTCTGAAGTTTTAGCGTTAGAAGATTCAGTGAAAAGAAAACAATAAGATTGTTTCTTTCCTCTTCCTATTCTTCCTCTAAATTGATAAAGCTGAGCTAAACCAAATCTTTCAGCTCCTTCGATAATCATTATTGTAGCATTAGGAATATCTATTCCTACCTCTATTACTGACGTGGTGATAAGGATGTCTGTTTTCTTTTTTCTGAATTTTTTCATTATCTTTTCTTTCTTTTCTGCTTTCATTCTTCCATGTAAGGTTTCTATTTTTAAGTTTGGGAATATTTTCTTTGATAATTCGTTGTATTCTTCTTTAACTGCTTTGGCTCCGGACCATCTTTCATTGGTGTTTTTAGCTTCTATTCTTGGGCAAAGAACAAAAGCCTGTCTTCCTTTTTTAATTTCGCTTTCAATAAAGCTGTAAACCTCCTTTCTTTCTTTCGGAGTAACTACTTGAGTAATTATCTTTTTTCTTCCTTTGGGCATTTCATCTATTGTTGATAAGTCTAAATCTCCGTAAATGCTAATGGCTAGAGTCCTTGGAATAGGAGTAGCAGTCATTGAAAGAAGATGAGGAATGGTTCCTTCTTTTTCACAGAGTTTAGCTCTTTGTTTAACTCCGAAACGATGTTGTTCATCTAAAATTACTAAAGCTAATCTTTCAAACTTAACCTTTTTTTGAATTAAGGAATGAGTACCGATAACAAGATCTAGTTTTCCATTTCCTATCTTTTTTAAAAATGTTTTTTTGGAAGATTTTCTATTATTTATCTTACAGTCTTCTCTAGTTAAAAGACCGATATTGATTTTTTTCCATTTTTTAGAAGATAAAAGATTTTTAATTGTTTTGAAGTGTTGTTTGGCTAGTATTTCAGTTGGAGCCATTAAAGCTACTTGTTTGTTGTTTAATACAACATTTAAGGCAGCCATGGTAGCTACTACTGTTTTTCCTGAACCAACATCTCCTTCTAGCAGTCTATTCATGGGTTGGTCTTTTTCTAAATCTTGAATTATCCTCCAGGCACATTTTCTTTGAGCTTCAGTTAATTCAAAGGGAAGAGAATTTACAAATTTTTCAGTCTTTTTATTGTAAGGGATAGAAATAACTTCTTCTTGTTTTAGTTTTTCTTTTTCTCTTAAAACATAAAGTTGAACTAAGAAGAGTTCCTGGAAATCAAATCTTTCTTTGGCTTTTTCGGCTAACTCTAAAGAATCTGGAAAATGGATTTGTTTTAAAGCTTTGTTTATTGGAAGAAGATTTGTTTCTTCTTGTATTTGTTTTGGAAGAGGGTTTTGGATTTCATCTTTGAATTGGTTTAAAAGGGGTTTTAAAACATATCTTATCCACCTGGAAGAAACACCTTCGGTTGTTGGGTAAATTGGTATTATTCTTCCTGTATGTTTAGTATCAGGATCTTTTTTGTTGGAAATCTTTTCATGGGTGGGGTTAGAAAGATAAATCTTTTTTGTCTTTTTTCTTTTTGTTGTTTTTCCTGCTAGATAAACAAAATTTCCTTTTTTTAAAGTATTGGTTAAATAGGGCTGATTAAACCAGGTTGCTTTTATTTCTCCAGTTTTATCTTTGATTATAGCTTCCGTAATAGTCATTCTTTTTTTCCAAGTAACTTTGTTTTCTATCTTTTCTATTTTCCCTTGAATACAAACAGTTTCTCCTTCTTGTAAGTTTTTAATAGGAGTTAAATTGGAAAAATCCTCATATCGATGAGGAAAATGGAATAGAAGATCTCTAACTGTTTCTATCCCTAATTTTTTCAATCTCTTGGTGTATTTTTTTCCTATCCTTGGTACTTTTTTAATTGAAGTATATAAATTCATGTGTCCTCAGAAGGATTCGAACCTTCATCTGATGCTCCGCAAGCATCTACTCTATCCATTGAGCTATGAGGACTTCTTATAAAATAACATAAAAGCCTTATTATTTCTATTAAAAAGATAATAATTTGGAGATAAGATGTCTTTGTGGACTGAACGGTTTAATATAAAAAGTGATAAAACTTAACTTTGTTTTAAGTTGATTTACTTGTCTTATTAAAAGTTTCTTGCTAAACTTTAAATAAGGAATTTTATTATTAAAAGTTTATGACTCAATTTAAAGCAGGGAGATATAAAAAAGTGTCTATAGACTCTAATTATAAGAGTTTCCTCCCCTCTAGAATAAATAAATCTTATAAGTGGAAAGACAATAGGATAGATATGCTTTTAGAAGAAGCTAGTAATGCACTAGCTCGTTTGAATTCTTACCCCCTTCAGATGCCTGATATTAATTTTTTTATAAAAATGCACGTAGTTAAAGAAGCTACAACTTCTAGTAGAATTGAAGGTACTCGTACTGAAATGGAGGAAGTCTTTATGGACAAAGATCAATTAATTGTTGAAAAAAGAGATGATTGGGAAGAAGTACAGAATTATATTAAAGCAATGAATTTAGCTGTGAGCAAATTAGAGAAATTACCTTTATCAATGAGATTGATAAAAGAAACTCACAAGGTGTTGCTTTCTGGGGTTCGAGGTAAAAATAAAAGGCCAGGCCAGATTAGAAAAACTCAAAATTGGATTGGGGGTAATAATTTAAGAAATGCAACTTTTATCCCTCCTCATCCGGACAATTTACCAAAACTTCTTACTGATTTGGAAGAGTTTTGGCATAATAGAAAACTACAACTTCCTCATCTTATTAAAGCAGGAATAAGTCATTATCAATTTGAAACTATTCATCCTTTTTTAGATGGTAATGGGAGAATAGGACGTTTGCTTATTACTTTGTATTTTATTTATGTAGATATTTTAGATAAACCAGTTTTATATTTATCTGATTTTTTATCTAAAAACAGAACAAAATATTTTCAATTATTAGCTCAAGTTAGGGAAAGTAATAATATGGATAAGTGGTTAAAATTTTTCTTAAGAGGGATAATAGATAGCTCAGAAAAAGGAATAACCACTTTGCATAAAGCAGTGGATTTAAAAAAGAATTATCTTGAAACTATAGATAAAAGGATAAGCTCAAGAAGAAAAGGACTTTCTAAGAAAGCTTTATTTTTTCTTTTTTCTAATCCTTTAGTTTCTGCAAAAGAACTTTCAAAGGGGTTGAATATCACTTTCCCCACAGCTAATTCTTTATTAAAAGAAATGGAAAATGTTGAAATTGTGAAAGAGATAACTGGGAAAGAACGAGGGCGTCAATTTCAATTATTAGGCTATATTGAAATATTTAAATAATCTCTATTATTTCTATTTGTTTTTTATTGAAAAGATGGCAATATTAAGCTAGTATAGATTTTAAATTGGAGAGGTGGCTGAGTGGTTTAAAGCGACACACTGCTAACGTGTTAAGGGTTAAAACTCTTCGTGGGTTCAAATCCCACCCTCTCCGCATGTATAGGAAGGAGGGGTGTTCCGAATTGGCTAAGGAGCCAGTCTTGAAAACTGGTGTCCGAAAGGGCATGTGGGTTCGAGTCCCACCCCCTCCGCCAAATGGAAGTATCTTTGTTGTTATTCCAAGCTTTTAAAAACTTGGTTTTTTAATTTACGTTTATTATACTAAAATATAATTAAGGTTTATTGTTAAAGTTTTAATAAGTGTATTTCTTATTTAGAATTGTTCTTTTGAATAAAAATGCTAAAATAAAGTATATGAATAAAGCTCTAAAATTAATAATTTCTATTTTAACTCCTCTTTTGGTTGGTTTTACTAGTTCTTTTTTGACTCCTCAGTTTAATGGTTGGTATTCTTCTCTTAGTAAACCTCCTTTTACTCCTCCTAATTGGGTTTTTGGACCTGTTTGGGCAGTCTTGTATATTCTAGTTGGCTTTTCTTTTTATTTGGTTTGGAAAGATAGAGATTTAAAAGAGTTTGGAGGAGCTGCTTTCATTTATTTTGTTCATTTAGGATTGAATTTCTTGTGGTCTTTACTGTTTTTTGGCTTTCAAAATCCTGATATTGCTTTTATCGAAATATTTTTACTTTTAATTTCTGTTTTATTTTTCACTTTGGAATTTTATAAGTTAAATAAAAAAACAGGTTATATTTTGGTACCTTATTTACTTTGGGTTTCTTTTGCTGCTATTTTAAATTTTTCAATTTCTATTTTGAATTAAGTTTTAAAACTTCTAATGCAAGATTTTTAAAAATCTTGTAATTTTGTAATAACTAAAAGGGGATCTCATAGTAAAAAAGAATGGGTTAGTTTGAAAAGTTCAGCAGATTTTTATAAGGTGATTAAGAAGTTTATTAATAAAATAATTTTAGAATGAAAAAAGTAATAATTGCGTCTAAAAACCCAGTTAAGATTGAGGCCACTAGGATGGCCTTCAAAAGAAGCTTTCCTGAAGGGAATTTTGAATTCAAAGGAGTTTCTGTCTCTTCCGGGGTACCAGAGCAGCCTAAAGGCGATAAAGAAGTGATTTTAGGAGCTAAAAACAGAGCTGATAATGCTATGAAATCTTATTCGGAAGCTGATTATTGGGTTGGGATTGAGGGCGGTGTTGAAGAAACTGAAGAAGGAATGGGGTCTTTTTCTTGGGTTGTTGTTAAATCTAAAAAACAAACAGGAAGAGCAAAAGGAAATGTCTTTTTTCTTCCTAAAAAAGTAATTGAATTAATTAAAAAAGGAAAAGAATTGGGAGAAGCTGATGATATTGTTTTTGATGATGATAATTCTAAACAAAAAAATGGCTCAGTTGGAATTTTAACTAATGACATAATCGACAGAACAGACTATTACTACGTTGCTTTAGTTTTAGCTCTTATTCCTTTTCAAAATTCAAATCTCTACTAATAAAAAAAGAAGCTAGATTTTATCTAGCTATTATTTAATTTTTTTGAAAAAAATAGTGTTTTAAAGATCCTTACCTTTGCTTTCCTCTAGTGGCTTGCCTAACCAATGTTTTTTTGCTCTCTCATAGCCTGGGAGATAAGCTATTTCCGGTCGTTCTTTTCGAATTTTTTTAAATTTTTCCTCTATTTCTTCTGGGTTCAAAAACTATCACGTTTTTTATTATTAAGTACTTATTATATTATAAGTTTCTCTTGGAAAACGTCAACTCTCTTTATTAATGTTTATAAAAAATAAGAAGCTAGATTTTATCTAGCTTGTTATCTTTTCTGAAAACGCTTATCTTCTCCTTTCTTTAAATTTTTCCCAATCTTCTCTATTCGTTTCTCGGAGAGTATTTTTCTCTCCACAGTTCTCACAAATTTCACGCATCTCCCACGTGAATTTGTGACAACTAGTACAAACAAAAGGGAAAGACATTTTAAAGCGTTTCCATTCTTTCCATTTAGAGAGTATTCCCATTTTTTTCACCTCCATGTGCTAACTATATTTTATTATAGTTTTTTCCAATGTCAATTTTTTATTTGAGTGTTTTACATTAATGTTTAATAATTAAAAAATGAATAAATTAATTTTAGTTGATAAGAATAATAGGAAAATTGGTGTTGAAGAAAAAATTAAAACCCATAAGAAAGGATTACTTCATAGAGCTTTCTCTATTTTTGTTTTTAATTCTAATGGAGAATTACTTCTTCAAAAAAGAGCTAAGAGTAAATATCATTCGGGTGGTTTGTGGTCTAATACTGTTTGTAGTCATCCAAGAAACGGAGAAAATTACCAACAAGCCATTCATCGAAGATTAAAAGAAGAAATGGGTTTTGATTGTAATTTAGAAAAAATTACTGATATAATTTATAAATCCAAATTAAAAAACGGTTTAATTGAAAATGAATATGACAGAATTCTTCGGGGAGAGTATAATGGAGATATAGAGCCAAATCCGGAAGAGGTAATGGATTATAAATGGATTTCTTTAGAAGAATTAAAGAAGGATATTAATAATAATCCTGATAAATATACTTCCTGGTTTAAAATTATTTTAAATAAATTAAATTATTTTCAGTAATATGAAACAAAAAATCTCAATTATTTCAGTAATAGTTAATATTGTCTTATTTATCGGTAAGGTTTTTGTTGGTTATTTAACTAACTCTACTGCTGTCTTAGCAGAAGGAATTGATTCAGGAACTGATATTATTTCTTCTTTAATTAGTAGTTTTGGTATTAAAATTGCCAGTAAACCAGTTGATGAAAGACATCCTTATGGCCATTACAAGTTTGAAGTTTTATCTGGTTTGTTAATAACTATCATTTTGTTTTTGACCGGAGGAAGTATTATTTACAAGGCCTATTATCAATTAACTTCTCCTTCTGAAGTTAATGTTGGTTATCTTTCTTTAGGAGTAATGGCTTTTACGGCTATTGTTAATGAAATAATGGCAAGATTAAAAATTAAATATGGAAAGAAAGAGAATTCAGTTAGTTTGATTTCTGACGGTTTACATTCAAGAGTTGATGTTTGGCGTTCGATAGCTGTTTTCTTTGGTTTGATTTTAACTGATTATTGGTCTGAGGCAGATCAAGTTATTGCTATCTTGGTTGGTTTATATATCTTAAAGGAATCCTTTAGTTTAGGAAAAGAAGTAACTGATTCTTTGTTAGATGTTTCAGCTGATAAGGAAGATGAGGAAAAGATTAGAAAAATAGTAAAAAAGCATAACTTAACATTAAGCGATTTAAAAACTCAAAAGAAAGGCTATATTATTACTGCTAATTTAAAAATTCAATTACCTCCGGAAATTAAGTTAGATAAAGCAACAGACATAATTGACGATCTAAAAAAAGAATTAATAGATAAAATTGATAAGCTTGAATATGTTGCTGTTCAAATAGAAAGCAAGAAAGGTGAAGAAATTACGAGTTCTTATTTCAAATCCAAAGAAGGTTTGTTAAGAGGCTTTGGTGGATTTGGTTGGAGAAAAAAGAGAAAAGGAAAGTTTCAAGAAATAATTGATAATGCTGAAGGTAAAGGGCCGGCTGGTTTTTGTGTTTGTCCTGAGTGCGGATACAGAGAAGAACATAAAAGAGGAGTTCCTTGTACTGAAAAAGAATGTCCTCAATGCGGAACCAAATTAACGAGAAAATGATTTTCTGAGCTGAGTTCGGGCCACAGTTATTCCTATTATCTGCTTGGCTTTTGCTTGTTTTAGTTTTTTAGCGCATTCATTCATTGTTGATCCTGTTGTATAAACATCATCAATAAGTAGGATTTTTCTTTTTATTTTTCTTGAGCAACTAAAAGTGTTTTTTAAGTTTTGCTTCCTTTCTTTTTTAGATAATTGAGATTGGATTTTAGTTTTCTTTTTTTTGAATAAAAGATTATTTAAGAGAGGTATTTGAAGTTTTTTGGAAAGATGTTTAGCTATTTCTTCTGCCTGATTAAAACCTCTCCATCTTAACCTTCTTTTACTTAAGGGAACAGGGACAATTACAAAGTCTTTTTTGTTTTCAACAAAGGGAATTGATTTTTCACATAACTCAAAATGATTTATAATTAATTGAGAAAGGGGTTGAGAAAGATTTTTAACAAAAGGATTGTATTTAAATTTCTTAATTAATTTTTTAATTAAAAGGTTTCTGAAGTTATAAGAATTTTTCTGATAATCTAAAGGAAAGTAAAGATCATCTAAATATTCTGTTTTAAATGGTCTGTGAAACTCAATAACATCAAGAATGCTTTGACAGTCTTGGCAAAGATAGGTTCCTTCTTTTTGGCAGCCTAAACATAGTTTAGGGAAAAATAAGTTAAGTAAAAAGTTTTTCACTATTTTCATAACCTCTTATTATTGATACAATAACACAAAATGAAATTTTTTGGATTAATACCACAAGAGTTCTTGGGGGTTGATATCGGAACTTCAGCTATTAGGTTGGTTGAAGTTTCAAGTTGGGCCGGAAGAAAAAAGCTGGAGAATTACGGAGAAATTCCAGCTGCTGTTTTATACAAAAAACCTTATCGAACTTTTGAAAAAAGCACCTTATTATTTTCTGATAAAGATATTGCCAGAGCTATTCAGGCCGTAATTGATGAGGCCGGAATAAAAGCTAAAAAGGTTACCTTTTCAGTTCCTGATTTTTCTACTTTTTTTACTAATTTTGAGTTACCGCAAATGACTAAAGAAGAAATTCCGCAGGCAGTTAAAGCAGAAGCAAGAAGGCATATACCTCTACCCTTAAGAGAAGTAACTTTAGATTGGCAGATTATTCCCCAACCAGCTAAAAGTAAAGAAAAGAATATTAGGATTTTATTGGTTGCTGTTCCCAACGAAACTATAAATCAATACAAGAAAATTGCTAAAAAGCTGGAACTGGAATTATTAGGTATAGAGGCAGAGGTTTTTGGAATGGTTAGATCTTTAGTTCCGGAAGAAGAAATTAGACCTGTTGCTTTGGTTGATATTGGGGGGAGAAGCACAAGTTGTAGTATAATGTATAGAGGGCTTTTAAGACGTTCTCATAGTTTTGATGTTTCAGGAGGGAATTTAATAGAAAGATTATCTAAAAGCTTAACCATTGAACATAAAGAAGCAGAAAGATTAATGAAAGAAAGCGGACTTTTAGGGAAAAAAGCAGAAACTCATCGGGCTTCTAAAGTTAAAGAATCGCTAGAACCAATGGTTAGCTTAATGACTAATGAAATAGAAGATACCCTTGATAGCTTTTATTCTAATGAAGGGGTTGAGGTAGCCAAAATTATCCTGGCTGGAGGAATAGCTCTCTTACCTGGTTTTTTAAATTTTTTTGAAAAGCGTTTTCCGGAAAAAGAAATAGAAATAGCCGATCCCTTTAAAAGGCTTTATTATTCTTCTACCCTGAGTGAGGAATTAAGAAAAATTGGGCCAAGCTACGCTATAGCTACGGGGATGGCCCTAAAAGGTTTAGAATAAATATGGTTAACTTAATACCAAAAAGAAAAAAGAAAATAAGTAAAGAGCAAAAATTTTTAGGTTATTTTTTGGGCTTTTTAATTGTTAGTTTAACTGTTACTTACATAGCTATTATTTCCTTTAAAAATAAAGCTCAGTCTAAATTAAATGAAGTAGAAGAACAGATAGCTAGTCAGAAAACCGAAGAGTTGGCAAGTTTGGAAAGTAAAGTAAAAAGTTATAAAATAAAAGTAGATAATTTTGCTCCTTATTTGGAATCTCATATTATAGCAACTAAAGCTTTCCAATTTTTTGAAGACAATACTCACCCTCGAATTTATTTTTCTCAGGCTGATTTAAAACTGGCTGGAGGGAAGATCGGTTTATCAGGAGAAGCTAATAGTTTCTTATCACTTGGTCAGCAGCTGATTATTTTTCAAAATCATTCTCAGGTTGAGGATATTTCTCTAAAGAGTATTTCTTTAGGAGAAACAGGTAATGTAAAATTTAAATTAGATATGACCCTAAAGGAAGACTTATTTAAATATTAAAATGAAAAATTATTTAATTTTTACCATTGTTGGCGTTCTTTTATCCCTTTTATTGGTTTTTGTTTTAGTAATTCCTTCTTACAAAGATTTTCAGGCTCTTGATCAAAAAGTTGCTGAAAAACAGAGAGTCTTAGAATCTCAAAGAGAATATTTTGAACAATTACAAAACATTAATGATCGATTAGAGGGAACCGAAGAATCTTTTGAAAAGATTGATTCGGCTATTCCGGAAGGTCGTGATTTAGCCAATTTAATGAATTATTTTCAAAAATCAGCTTCTAGGTCAGGGGTGATTATTAGTAGTGTTAGTCCGGCTCTAGTTGGCTCTACTGCTTCGAAAAAAGTTCATGCTAGCCAGATAAATCTTGTTTTGGCAGGTCAATATCCAGATTTCAAACAATTTCTTTCAATTATTGAAAAATCAGCCCGTTTAATTGAAATTGAAAATATTAGTTTTAGTAGTCCGGAAGAAGGTAATCCCTTTAAGTTTAATATATCAACTAAAGTACGTTATCGTTAATATGGAATTAAAGAAAAAATTAAAAGACAATAAGATTGTAATTGGAACGATAGTTATTCTTGGTTTTGCAATTGGTTTTACTGCTTGGAGCTTTTTTTCTTCTTCTGAAAAAGAAGTTAAAAAAATAGAAAAAAAAGAACTAACTTCCGAACAAGTTAAAAATATTGATGTTAATTTTGAAATTTTAGAAGGAGAACAATTAAAAGAATTAAAACAAATAGGGGTTATTCCTGAATATTTGCATCCGGTAGGAAGAACTAACCCTTTTGTTAAACCATAATAAAATGTTAATAGATAAATTAGTTAAAGAAGGAATAATTAATGAAGAAGAAGCTTCTTCTTTAAAGAAAAAGGTAAAATCTTCTAAAAAAAGAGAAGAAGAGGTTTTATTATCTCAAGAAATTATTAATGAAGAAAAACTCTTTGAGATAAAATCAAAAGAATGTGGTGTTCCTCTTCGGGAAGAAGTTTTTCCTGAAGAAATTCCTTTAGAGGTTTTAAAAGTTATCCCTCGAAGAGTGGCTGAAAATTATAAAATGGTTGCTTTAGGCAAAACAGAAAATGCTATTGAAATCGGCATGCCCTACCCGGAAGATTTAAATGCTCAGGAAGCCTTAAAGTTCTTATCTCGAAAATGGAAATTAGAACCAAAAGTTTTCTTAATTCGATTTAGTGTTTTTGAAAAAGTATTGAAGCGCTATAGTTCTTTAAGAGGAGAAGTTTCAGAAATTTTAGGAGAAGAAAGCGAAAAAGAAAAAGAAAAGAAGAAAAAGAAAAAAGCAACAATAGCCGACATGAAGAAGATGGTAGAGGAGGCTCCTGTTTCTAAAGCGGTAGACTCTATTTTGCGATACGCTGTTGAAAAAGGAGCATCTGATATTCATATTGAACCTCAAAGAAAGAAATTAAGAGTTCGTTTTAGAACCTTGGGTTCTTTAGAATCTTCAGTAGAGTTACCCCTTAGATTCCATAAACCAATTATTTCCCGAATTAAAATTTTAGCTTCTTTAAAGCTTGATGAACAAAGAATTCCTCAGGACGGAAGGTTTTCTAAAGTTATTAATGAGAGAAATATTGATTTCAGGGTTTCTACTTTTCCTACTACTTTAGGAGAAAAAGCAGTAATGAGGGTTTTGGATTCTGTTGAGGGACTTAAAACCTTTAAAGAGCTTGGCTTTTCGAAACAAGATATGGAAAAAGTCAAAGAGGCAATTGGAAAACCATTTGGTTTAATTCTAGCTACTGGTCCTACTGGTTGTGGTAAAAGTACTACTTTGTATGCAGCCCTGAGAGCTTTAAATAAAGAAGATGTTAATATTGTTACTTTAGAGGATCCGGTTGAGTTTTTTATTAAAGGAGTTAATCAGTCTCAGGTTAGACCGGAAATAAATTATACTTTTGCTCGAGGATTAAGACACATTGTACGTCAGGACCCTGATGTTATCATGGTTGGTGAGATTCGTGATGAAGAAACTGCTTCTTTGGCTATTCATGCTGCTTTGACTGGCCATATTGTTTTATCTACTTTGCATACTAATGATGCGGTTGGATCTATTCCAAGATTAATAGATTTGGGAGTTCAGCCTTTTTTAATTCCTTCTACTTTAAGCTTAACTATAGCTCAAAGATTAGTAAGAACTTTATGTAATCATTGTAAAGAAAAAGTAGAAGCTAGTTCTGAGGAAAAGGAAATAATTATGAAAACAATCAATAATTTACCGCCTGATATTAAAGAAGAAGTTAAAATTCCTAAACCTCTTCATGTCTGGAAGGCTCAAGGTTGCCGTTATTGCGGGGGTAAAGGTTACGCTGGAAGAACTGGTATTTTTGAAACTTTTAAAATGACTGAACGCTTATCAAAAGGAGAATTGAAAGATTTATCTGAAGATGCTTTAAAAAAAGAAGCCAAAAAGCAGTCAATGACCACTATGAGACAGGATGGTGTTTTAAAAGCTTTAAAAGGAATTACTGCTCTTTCTGAGGTAATTACTAGTACTCAAACTAGAAAATAAAATTATGAATAAATATCTTGAACAATTTAATAAGTTACTTAGTTCAACTATTAAGTCACAAGCTTCTGACCTTCATATTTCTGTAGGTCATTCTCCGGTTATTAGGGTATCGGGAAGTTTAATGCCGATGGTTGAAGAAAAAGAAATTACTCCTGAAGTTTCTGAGGGCTTAGCTTTCAGCTTAATTGATGAGAAACAAAAAGAAAAGTTGTTAAAAGAAAAATCAATTGATTTTTCTTATAGTTTTAAAGACAAAGCTCGTTTCCGAGTTAATATTTTCTTTCAGAGCGGAAATATTTCAATTGCTTTAAGAACGATTCCTTTAGAAGTAAAAACAATAGAAGAGTTAAATCTTCCCTCTATTCTTCATTCTTTTACTAAAACTCAACAAGGTTTTGTTTTAATTTGTGGTCCTTCTTCCCAGGGGAAATCAACTACTTTAGCTGCTTTAGTAGATGAAATTAATCGAAACCGAACTGACCATATTGTTACTATTGAAGATCCAATTGAATATATTTTTCATGATGATCAGTCTATTATCGACCAGAGAGAAGTAGGAAAAGATACTTTAAGTTTTGCTAATGCTTTGCGTTCTACTTTCCGTCAGGATCCTGATGTTATTATGGTTGGAGAAATGAGAGATGCGGAAACAATGGAAACAGCTATTACCGCTGCTGAAACGGGCCATTTAGTTTTTGCTACTTTACATACTAATTCAGCTGCTCAGACAATTCATCGTATTGTTGATTCTTTTGACGCTAAGGAACAGGCTCAGATCAGATCTCAGCTGTCAGGATCTCTTTTAGGTATTGTTTCTCAGAGATTGGTTCCTCGAATTCAAGGGGGAGTAATTCCCGCTGCTGAAATTTTAATTGCTAATCACGCTGTTGCTAACTTAATTAGAGAAAACAAGATTCATGAAATTCCAACTGTAATAGAGACGGGTTTGGAACAGGGAATGGTTTCTTTAAATCGTTCTTTATCTAATTTAGTTAGGAGAAAAGAAATTAGTTTGGAAAATGCTTTGAACTATTCCTTAAGACCCGGTGAACTAAAATCAATGGTGAGATGAAGTTTAGTTACAAAGCTAGAACTAAAGAAGGAAAAGTTCAAACCGGAACTATTGAGGCTTCTTCTCGAGAAGGAGCCCTTCGTCTTTTACAAGATTATGATTTTTACGTTACTGAATTAAAAGAAGAAGAAAGACCTTTTTGGAAGGATCTTCATTTATTTCAGAGAGTTGAATTAAAAGATTTAGCTTCTTTTTCTCGTCAGTTATCAATGATGTTTGATGCTAAGGTTTCTTTGGTTGAATCTTTAAAGGTTTTGGGAGAACAAAACAAGAATCCTGTTTTTAAGGAGAAAATATTGGATTTGGCTGATGAGGTTGAGGGAGGGATGGCTCTTTCTAAAGCTTTATCTCAGCATCCTGAAGTTTTTTCAGTCTTTTATGTTTCAATGATAAAAGCAGGAGAAGCTTCCGGTAATTTATCTGATTCTCTTAGCTATTTAGCTAATTATTTTGAAAGAGAAAATAAATTAAGAGCCAAGACACAGGGAGCTTTAGTTTATCCTTCGGCTGTTTTCTTTTTATCTATTATTGTTATCGGAGTTATGATTTACATGGTAATTCCTCAGTTAAAGCAAGTTTTAGAAGAAAGCGGAGCTAAAATTCCTGAATTAACTCAGACTATTTTAACTATTTCTGATTGGATTAGGAATAATAGCTTTTTATTGGCTGGTCTTATCTTTGCTTTTTTTGTTGCTGGCTGGCGTTATTATTCCACTAAAAAAGGTAAAAAGCAGATTGATCCTCTTTTATTAAAAATTCCAGTTATTGGCCGGTTTTTAAAAACAACTTATTTAGCTCAGATTGCCAGAAATCTTTCTACTTTAATTGCTGGTGGATTAATGATTAACCAGGCTATTGAATTATCAGGAGAAGTAGTTGGGAATTATGCCTACAAGAAAGTTTTAAAATATTTAAAAGAAGAGGTTAAAAAAGGAAGGCCGATGTCTTCGGCTTTGTCTTCTTATCCTGATTTATTTCCGCCAATTTTTATTCAGATGACTACAGTTGGGGAAAAAACAGGAAATATTGATGAAAGTTTAATGAAGATATCTGATTTTTATCAGACGGAGGTGGGAGCTAGTATTGAAAAGATGTTAAACTTATTAGAACCAGCTTTAATTATCTTTTTAGGTATAGTGGTGGGAGGATTAATGTTTTCTATTTTAATGCCTCTTTATGAGGTAATGAGTATTTAGTCTTTTTGGGAAATATGATATTATTGATTAATTAGTAATTAAAAGGTCGTTAATTTAAAATGTTTATATGAACATTCGCATGAATAAAGAAAAAGGTTTTACTTTAATTGAGTTATTGGTTGTTGTTGCTATTATCGGTACTCTTTCCGGTATGGTTTTAGTGGCCATGGGAGGAGCTCGAGAAAAAGCAAGAGATTCAGTTAGACGTTCTGATATGAGACAATTGGTTTCAGCTCAGGAGATGTATTATGGAGATAATGAAGAATATTATACTACTAGTACTGATGACGGGATTCCCCCTATTCCTTCTTATTTAAGACAAGTTCATGACCCTTCCTGTCCTGATGGTACTTGTAGCGGTCACTCATCAGACTATACTTGGATAGATAATACAGGAGCTAGTGGTTTAGATTGCAGTAATGATGATTATGATGAAGATCAGAATCAATGGTTTTGTTCTTATGCTGTTTTAGAGCAAAATCCTAGTGATGCTGGTTGTGGTGCTGATGCAACCACTACTGTTGCTGCTTCTCATAAGGGAACAATGTATGTTTGTGGTACGCCAACTGTTAGTAGTGATTGTACTTGCTTTATTGAATAATATAAAAGTAGGGCTATTTTTAGTCCTGCTTTTTAAATAAAATGATAACCTTAATTTACATTGATGTCTTTCTAATAGGATTGATTTTCGGTTCTTTTATCAATACGATTATTTATCGTCTTTATGAAAAGAAGGATTTTATTGGTGGAAGATCAACTTGTCCTCATTGCGGTCGTCTTTTAGGTTGGGGAGATTTAATTCCCCTGGTTAGTTTTTTTGTGTCGGGAGGAAAATGTCGTTATTGTGGTCATGATATTTCTTGGCAGTATCCTTTAGTTGAATTAACAACAGCAATTTTATTTCTGGCTGTTCTTGGGCAAAACATTGATTTGATTTTTGATTTTTTAAGTTTTGGAATTTTAAAGCTTGTTTTTTTGTTTTATGTTATTGCTTCCTTAATAATTATCTTTGTTTATGATTGGAAACATTATCTTGTTCCTAATAAGGTAATTTATCCTTTAATTGGAGTTACTTTTCTTTGGTATGTTATTGCCTCTTATTTTTTCCAAGTTTATACTTTAAATGATATTTTAACTTTTTTGGTGGTTGCTGCTGAAACAGGAGCTTTCTTTTGGATTATTAATGTTTTAACTCAGGGAAAGGGAATGGGAATGGGAGATGTTAAATTGGGTTTCTTTATGGGGTTGTTTTTAGGTCTTCCTGAAGTTTTAATTGCCTTATTAATTGGTTTCTTTAATGGAGCTATAATTGGTGTGTTTTTAATGCTTTTTGGGGGAAAGAAATTAAAAGATGAAATTCCTTTTGCTCCTTTCTTGATTTCCGGGACTTTTATGGTTATGTTTTTTGGTGACTATTTGTTGAGTTTAGATTTGTTTGGTTTTTAATTTGATGGTTGGAGATTAGAGAAAACCCCATAGGATATGGGGTTTTTGTTTTTAAAGGGGGTGATAAACTTGGCTTGTTTTAGTTTATCATTTCAAGGTTCAAGATAAAATTAGGTGGCTTAACTTTTTTGAGAGGGGTGATATTATTATGTAATACAAATTATTAAAAAATAATATTATGAGAAAAGCTTTTAGTATTTCTTTATCTGAAGAATTAGGTCAAAAAGTAGATAAGCTGGTTAAAGAAAATAATTATGTTTCTGGAAGTGAGTTTTTTGTGACCTTGTTAGAAAAAGAATAGAAGAAACAATTTTAGAAGAGCTTGCTGAAAGTAGAAGAGAACTTGTCCAGGGAAAAGGGAAGCTGCTGAAATCTAAGGTAATTTTTAAATGGAGAAGTAGATAAGATAGTTTCTATATTTGGTATTATTCTGTACTAAATTAAGCAACTATTATCTTTTTAAAGAAAACAGTTTTAATTTTAAAAGATAACCCCTTAATTTTATTAAGGGGTTTTGAATTAGTTAAAAATTAAATTATTAACATAGGACATTAGGACAAAGGGGCTGACAATTAGGACATTGTTATAAATAGATAGGACATAGGATAGGACAAACTATTTTTTAGGGGAAAAATAGATAAAACTAGATGAATTTTAAAGAAAAGGATTAATTTTTGAAGATCTTTTGGCAGGTAGAAAAAGAGCTTAAATAAATTTAGTAGACCCCAAAGAATATTATTTTCAAAGATTAGAATTAAGTTAAGAGGTTCTTTGAAATAGTTATAGAAATTAAAGCTTTTTAAAATGACTAAAAATTAAAGAGTAAAAATGAATTCTTTTTTTAGAATCAATAACTTATTAAAACTTGTTTTCAAAATAATTAAGCTTTCTAGTAAGTTTTAAATATTGAGTGATTTTTCTTCAATAATTATTTAATAGCTAATTGTCTTTTTAATTTTAAATGTTTGAAAAGTATTTAGAAAAACCTAATTCTTTTAAAACCTGTTTAAAAAAGTTGGCATTATTTTTCTTTTTTGATAAAATGGATGAAAGAAAAAATGAGAAATTTATTTGATCATATTTTTAAAATTAAAAAGAATAAATTAGTTTTATTTATTCTTTGTTTTTTAATTGGGTTTTCTTTTATTGGAAATGTTTTAGCTTGGGATAGTCCGGGGAGTACTCCTCCTGAAGGAAACAGACCCACTCCTTTGAATGTTAGTGATAATGAACAGCAGAAGACAGGTAATTTCTTTTTAAAAGGTGATTTAATTGCAGTAGGAGGAATTTACATGGGCGGTAATATTGACTTAGGTGTAAGTAATCGTGATACCTATAATAGAAATCAGGGAGATATACTTAATACTAACAGAATTAGAGGTTATGATGATTTGATTCTTTGGGCTAAAGACTATATTGATTTGGGAGTTGATGAACAAGATGTTATTTGGCTTGATGGAAGTAATAACATAATTTTTAAAACAGGAGGGACAGAAAAGATGAGAATAACTTCTGCAGGAATGGGTGTTGCAACAACTACTGCTTCTTCCTATGCCCTTAATGTTGGTGGTGATATTAACTTGTCGGGTACTCTTTATCAGGACGGAGAGGAGTTTTCTGCTGGTTCTGATCTTTGGCAGGAATCAGGAGATGATATTTATTATAATGATGGCAACGTCGGCATCGGAACAACAAGCCCGGATTCAAATTATAAGCTAACTACTGTTGACAGAGGAATTAAAGCTGAAAGCTCAACCAGTAGTCAGCCAGCAGCTTATTTCAATAATAGCGGGGGTGGTTATGGTTTAATTGTTGATTCTGGCAACGTCGGCATCGGAACAACAAGCCCTCTAACCAAGCTCCACGTGCAAGATAACAACTCTGGTATCACTTGGACACCGAACGGTCGCACGGCTGCTATCTTTGAAGGTTCTAATGCTGGCACTATCATCAGCCTTATTGCACCAGAAGGAACCGCTCAATCCGAAATCTGGTTTGGTAACGAGACGGTAGAAGCTATGGGGCGTGTACGGTATGAGCATGATACCGAAGACCTCTCTCTCTGGACCAACAATTCAGAACAAGTAACAATAGACAGTTCCGGCAACGTCGGCATCGGGACGACGGGACCTGGGGCGAAGTTGCAAATAAATGAAGGTGGTTATGAACAGATGAGAATACGTAGAGGTAGTGCCAAAATGATTCAATTTGCTCATGGAACAAATGGTTTTATAATGGAATATTCTACTGATGATGGTTCAACCTTTGGAGAAAGAATTACTGTGGCCTCGGGGGGAGTAAGCATAGGAACTGCTGATGCGCCACCTGGCACCAATAAATTTTGGGTAGATGGGAATGCAGCAATAGACGGCAACGTCGGCATCGGGACAACGAGTCCTAATAGCTTATTAAATATAGAAGGAGCAAATAATGGAGATTCAGCTGATTTTTCTCAACTTTATATAAAAGGAACTGGAACATATCCTAATGATATAGCAGGGATAGTATTAGACTCTGCAGGTTCAAATCAGTCCCATATTCGTTTTCATAATAATGGTTCTCCGAAATTCCAAATTCGTTACAATATTGGTGATACCGCAGATGACAAATTAAAAATATACAGCTGGACACAATCTGAAGATATGATAACTTTCGATGGAAGCAACGGCAACGTCGGCATCGGGACGACGAG
>CAYSZX010000006.1:0-39717 GCA_964435835.1 uncultured Candidatus Saccharibacteria bacterium
AATAAGAAGACCCTGAAATTTCTAAATCATTTAAACCCTGAAATTTCTAAATCACATTGACAAACTTAAAAATAAGGTTTACAAAAAAAATAAGATGTGAAATTATAGTAAATATGGAAAAACAAAGTTTTTTACTAAAAAAATGCAATACAATCCTCAAAAAATAGAGCCAAAATGGCAAAAAGAATGGGAAAAGAAAGGACTTTATGAGGCGAAAGACAACTTTTCAGCTGATAAGTACTATATTCTTGTCGAGTTTCCTTACCCATCAGGGGCTGGCCTTCACGTTGGTCATTGTAGGAGTTATTCAGCTATGGATATTATCTCTAGGAAAAAGAGAATGGAAGGCTACAACGTTTTATTCCCAATAGGATGGGACGCCTTTGGTCTACCGACGGAGAATTATGCTATTAAAACAGGAGTTCATCCTGAAAAAGTTACCGAAAAGAATGTAAATAATTTTAGGAAACAATTAAAAAGCTTAGGTCTTTCTTTTGATTGGGGCAGAGAAATTAATACTACAGAGCCTGAATATTATAAATGGACTCAATGGATATTTTTAAAACTTTTAGAAAATGATTTGGCCTATCAAGATGAAATTCCAATTAATTGGTGTCCTTCTTGTAAAATTGGATTGGCTAATGAGGAGGTGATTGATGGTAAATGTGAAAGATGTGGAGAGGAGGTTGTTCAACGAGAACAAAAACAGTGGATGTTAAAAATAACTAAATATGCTGACAGATTAATAGAAGCTTTAGATAAGGTGAATTATTTAGATGAAATTAAGAAGCAACAGAAAGAATGGATAGGAAGAAGTGAGGGAATAGAAATAGAATTTGATGTGGAGAACTTAACTGAAAGAGTTAGACTATTTACTACTAGGCCCGACACTATTTTTGGGGTTACAGCCATTGTTTTGGCTCCTGGTCATGATTTAGTTGAAAAAGTTGTTAAAGAAGGACATTCTGAGAAAGTTAAAAAATATATTAAAGAATCTAAAAAGAAATCAGAATTTGAAAGAACTAAACTAGAAAAAGAAAAAACAGGAGTTTTTACTGGTAGTTATTGCATTAACCCTATTAGTAAGGAAAAAGTTCCTATTTGGATTGGTGATTACGTTGTTGCTTCTTATGGCGGAGGAGCAGTAATGGTTGTTCCTGCTCATGACCAAAGAGATTACGAATTTGCTAAAGAATACGGAATAGAAATCAAAGAAGTTGTTAAGGGGAGAGATAGTAATTTAGAAAAAGAGGCTTATGTCGGAGAGGGAAAATTGATAAATTCGGAGAACTTTAGTGGATTATCTTCTCAGGAAGCTAGAAAAAACATTACAAAATTTTTAAAAAAGAAAGAGAGAGGAAAAGAAGTAACAAAGTACAAGTTAAGAGATTGGGTTTTTTCACGCCAGCATTATTGGGGTGAACCAATACCAGTAGTCCATTGTGATAAATGCGGAGTTGTTCCTTTATCAGAAGATGATTTACCTTTAGAACTTCCCCATATTGAAAAGTATGAACCTACTAATTCAGGAGAATCACCTTTAGCTAATATTGAAGACTGGGTCAATACCGAATGTCCTAAGTGTGGTGGTCCAGCTAAAAGAGAAACTGATACTATGCCTAATTGGGCTGGCTCTAATTGGTATTATATTAGATATTGTGATCCTGATAATAGTAAGGAATTGGCTAGCAAGAAAAAAATGAAGTATTGGTTGCCGGTTGATTGTTACGACGGAGGGATGGAGCATGTAACTTTACACTTATTATATTCAAGGTTTATTTTTAAAGCTTTATTTGATTTTGGTGTTGTCCCTTATTCAGAACCTTATAAAAAGAGAACTGCTCACGGAATGATTTTAGCAGAAGGAGGAAAGAAAATGTCTAAATCAAAGGGGAATACTGTTAATCCTGATGATGTAGTTCAAAAATATGGAGCTGATACTTTAAGAGTTTATGAAATGTTTATGGGGCCCTTCGATCAGGCAATTGAATGGAGTGAAGATGGTCTTAAAGGTGTTCATAGATTTCTTCATCGAGTTTGGTCTTTAGTAATGGACGTTTCATCTAATGAGAAAAGTAATAAAAGGTTTGTTAAGGAAATCCACAGATTAAATAAAAAAATAGAGGAAGATATTGAAGAAATGAAATTTAATACAGCGATTGCTGCAGCTATGGAATTTATTAATTCTGCCCTTAAGAATAAAGATAAAGTTGGCAAAGACGTAATGAAGAGATTTTTAATATTATTAGCCCCCTTTGCTCCTCATATGACAGAGGAATTGTGGGATTATTTAGGAGAAAAAGATTCTATTCATCAGCAAGAATGGCCTCAATATGATCCTAAATTAGTTAAAAAAGAGGAAATTACTTTAATCGTTCAGGTTAATGGCAAATTGAGAGATAAATTTAAAGTTAAGGCTGGTATCTCTAAAGAAAAAGCCAAGGAATTGGTTTTAAAAAGAGAAAAAATTAAGGAAAGAATTAAAAACAAGGAGATTAAAAAGATTATTTTTGTTCCAAACGAATTAATTAATTTAGTTGTTTAGAAAATGTGTGGAATAATAGGCTACATTGGTAAAAAGAAAGCTTCTCCAATTTTATTATCTGGTCTGAAAAGATTAGAATATCGTGGCTACGATAGCTACGGTTTTTGTATTTTTAATGATAAAAATGAACCCTTTTTGTATAAAAAAGTAGGAAAAATATCGAACGGAGAAAGGGAATTTGCTGAGTTGGAAGTTGTCGGTAATTTGGGTTTGGGGCACACACGCTGGGCTACCACTGGCGCTATTACGCAGGAAAATGCTCATCCTCATTTTGATTGTGAAAAGAATATTTTTCTAGTTCATAATGGGATTATTGAAAATTATAAAGATTTAAAAAAGAAATTAATTAGTGAGGGACATAAATTTACTTCTGAAACAGATACCGAGGTAATAGCTCATTTGATCGAGAAGTTTTTTGAAGGAAATTTAGAGAAGGCTGTTATTAAGGCTTTAAAGTTGGTTGAGGGAGCTTATGCTTTGGCTGTTGTCAGTAAAAAAGATCCTCAAAAAATAGTAGTAGCTAGAAATTCTTCTCCTCTTTTGATTGGCTTAGGAGAAGAAGAATACATTATTGCTTCTGATCCAGTTGCAGTAATGAGTAGAACTAAAAAAGTTATTTATTTGGACAATAAAGAAATTGCTATTTTAACTCCTAGTGATTGTTCGGTTATGGATGCTAATTATATTCCTAAAGAAAAAATTATTAAAGAAATAGAATGGGACTTAGAAGAAGCTCAAAAAGGAGGCTATGGCCATTTCATGTTAAAAGAAATAATGGAAGAACCGGAAACCATTAAAAACGCTTTTCGGGGAAGGATTATTCCTAAAGAAGGGTTAGCTAAATTAGGGGGATTAGAAAGTGTTGAATCTAGATTGAAAAATATTGAAAAAATAATTTTAGTAGGATGTGGTACTTCTTATTTTGCTGCTCAAATTGGAAGATATATGTTAGAAGAACAAGCTGGTATTTCTTGCCAAGTTGGATTAGGTTCAGAATTTCGTTATCGCAACCCAGTAGTTGATAGCGATAAAACAGCCGCCGTTTTTATTTCTCAGTCAGGAGAAACGGCTGATACTTTAGCCTGTTTAAGAGAGTTAAAAAGAAAAGGGGTGTTATGTTTAGGAATTACTAATGTAGTTGGTTCTTCCCAGGCCAGAGAAACAGAAGCTGGTGTTTATACTCGTTCTGGCCCCGAAATTGCTGTTGCCTCAACAAAGGCTTTCTTGGGACAATTAACCGTTTTATCTTTATTGACTCTTTATTTGGGGAGAATGAGAGAGATGAGCTTATTAGAAGGCAAGGAGATAATTAATGAATTAGAGAAATTACCTGCTTTAGCTGAAGATATTTTAGAAACGACTCCTAAAATTAAAAAATTAGCTAAAAAGTATAAAGATTTTAAGAATTTCTTTTATCTTGGAAGAAAATATAATTCTTTTATTGCTTCAGAGGGTGCTTTAAAACTAAAAGAAATTGCCTATCTACACGCCGAAGGATTGCCCGGAGGAGAAATTAAACATGGTCCTTTAGCTTTAATTGATAAAAACGTTCCTACGGTTGCAATTTGTCCTTCAAGTTCGGTTTATGAGAAAATGTTGGCTAATATAGAAGAAATTAAAGTTAGAGATGGCCCTATTATTACTGTAGCCACTCAAGGTAATAAGAGAATTAAGAAAATATCGGATGATGTAATTTATATTCCTCAAACAATAGAAATGTTAAATCCAATTTTATCAGTTATCCCTCTTCACTTGTTTTCGTATTACATTGCGTCCATTTTAGGTTATAATATAGACAAGCCAAAACACTTGGCTAAATCAGTTACTGTAGAATAAATTAATTAAAATAATATAAAAATATGCAGAAAACAATCTTAATTGGAGGAAAAGCAGGACATGGGACCGCTTTTACTTCTCACCTTATCGGAAAGATTTTTTGTTCGTTAGGTTATTATGTGTTTAATTATCGTGATTATCCCTCTCTGATAAGAGGAGGTCATAATTTTAATGTTTTGAAAATATCTGATAAGCCTGTTTATTCTCATGATAATGAATATGATATTATTATTGCTTTTGACCAAGAAACTATCGATAAGCATAAAAAAGAATTAAAGTCAGGCGGCTTTATTCTAGGAGCAAAAGGGTTGAAAGGTAAAAAGATTGAAAAAGTTGATGTTGATTCTATTTTAGAAAAATTAGACGCTCCTGAAATAATGGAAAACAATATTTTATTAGGGTGGTTATTCAAATATTTCGGAGTTGATAAGAATGTTTTATTTAAACAATTAAAGAAAAAGTTTAAAGGGGATAAATTTGATTTAGTCGAAAAGGCAGTTAATGAAGGTTACAAACTAACTGAAAAAGAAGAAGATATTAAAAAGATAGGTTCTCCCAAGTACTTTATTTCTGGTAGTAAGGGGGTTGGAGTTGGTGCCCTGAACGCCGGGATTGATGCTTATATTGCATATCCAATGACACCGGCTACTCCCGTCTTGCACTATTTGGCTGGAAAGCAAAAAGAGCACAATTTCTTAGTTTTACAAACTGAAAATGAAATAGGGGTAGTTAATGCAGCTATGGGTTCTTCTTTTACTGGAGCTAAAACAATGGTTGGAACTTCTGGAGGTGGTTTTGCTTTGATGTCTGAAACCTTAAGTATGGCTGGCATTTCTGAAATTCCGTTAGTTGCCTATTTAGCTCAAAGAACCGGTCCTGCTTCCGGGGTGCCTACTTATACTACTCAAGGAGATTTAAAAATGGCCATTAATGCCGGTCACGGGGAATTTTTGAGAATTGTTGTTGCTCCTGGAGATGCTCAGGAAGCTATTATTAGAACAGAGGAAGCTTTTTATCTTTCTTTGAAGTATAGAACTTTGGTTGTCCTGGTTACCGATAAGCATGTGGCTGAAAGTGATTACTCCTTTGATGAATTAAAAACCTCTAATGTTGATAATCAGAGATTTATTGCTGATAAAGTATCTGAAAATTATAAAAGTTATAAATTTACCAAGAATGGAATTTCTCCAAGAGCAGTTCCTGGTCAGGGACCTGCGGTAAGAGCTAGTAGTTATGAGCATGACGAATATGGTTATACTACCGAAGATCCGGAAATGATTGTTAAAATGAATGATAAAAGAATGAAAAAAGAAGAATTTATTAGAAAGGAGATTAAAAAATTAAAGCCTGCTTCTGTTTACGGAAAAGGCGATAATTTGATTGTTGGCTGGGGTTCTACTAAGGGAGCTATTTTAGATTCTTTATCGGAACTTGAAAATTTTAGATTCTTACAAATTTCTTATATTTCTCCTTTTCCTAAAGAAATTGTTAAAAAGGAAATTAAAAAATCTAAGCAGGTGTTTTTAGTTGAAAACAACGCTACAGGTTTATTAGGAGATATTATTAGAGAACAAACAGGTCTTAAGATAGATAAAAAGATTTTGAAGTATGATGCTCGACCTTTTGTTCCAAGTGATATAATAAATAAAATAAAGAAATAAAAAATATGGAGCTTAAAGATATACAAACAAAAGAAACAAATACTTGGTGTCCTGGCTGTACTAATATGGCTATTTTAAGAGCTGTCCAGGAAACTTTAGTTGACTTAATTAACAAAGGAAAGATTAAAAAGAAAAATATTGCTACTGCTTGTGATATTGGTTGTCACGCTAAAATATTTGATTATTTAGATGTCGGTGGCTTTTATGGTGTTCATGGGCGAACTATTCCTTTGTGTTTTGGAATGAAAGCTGGTAATCCTGATTTGACTGTTCTTGGCTTTGCTGGAGACGGAGGAACTTATGGTGAAGGAATTTCTCATTTAATTCATAATTGTCGTTTTAATGCTGACTTTACAATGATAGTAGCTAACAACAAAACTTTTGCTTTAACAACCGGACAAGCAACTCCTACTTCAGCTAAGGGTTATAAGGGGGCTTCTACCCCATTAGGAGTTAAAGAGAAACCCTTGAATCCAATTACTCTTGCTTTGGTTAGTGGAGCTAGCTTTATAGCGAGAGGGAACGCTTTAGATCCTGAGCAGTTAAAAGATATTCTTAAGCAAGCTATTCAGCATAAAGGGTTTTCTTTTATCGACATATTACAACCCTGTATTACCTTTAATAATTTTGCTGCCTATCTTCAGAATAATAGCTATAGATTAGATGAAAATTATGAAATTGATAATTATGAAAAAGCCTTAGAAAAAGCTCAGGAATGGGACTATTCTTTAGCACAGGACATGAAGATAGCAACGGGTGTTTTTTATAAAAAGGAAAGGCCTACTTTTAAAGAACAGTGGCCTCAATATAAAAAAGCTTGGTACAAGGTCGATAGAGCAATAAAAACAAAAGAAAACATAAAAGAATTTGTTTAATATGAAAAGTGAAACATTTAATATTGGAAAAGAAAAAGCAAAAGAAAAAGAAAAATGTCCTTTTTCTTCAGAAGAAATAATAAGAATGTTAAAAGATCAAAACGTCATCAAGAGAGAGTTTGCAAAAAAAAGATCGCCGATGGATGCGTCTGAGTCTATGGATCTTGCTCAAAAAGATCTCACAGATCGTTTTATGAAAAAGTTTTATAAAGAGTGGGGCGCTGCCATTGAAAAATTAAAAAGACCTGGAAGCGAAAATGATTATAAAAACGTCTTTATGAAGAACTTTAGCAATTTTGACTTAATCCAAAAGGAAGTCTTAATTAACTTGATAACAAAAGGAAAACAAATAAAAGCCGAGGGTGATAAGATATTCTTGTTGGCTAAAGATAAAAAGAACAGAAAAATTAAGTTTTCTGTTGATGGGGGAGAGATTAAAGCAGAAGTTGTTACTTCTTCTGGTTAAAAGAAATAGAGAAGATTAAGATTCTAAAATAAAAAAGAAACAAGTTGTTTCTTTTTTTGATTGATTTTTTAATTGTTCTTTTAGACCCTTTTGATGTCGGCTCCCAATTTTCTTAATTTTTTATCAAGATCTTCATGTCCTCTATCTACTTGGTAAACATTACTAATAGAGCTTCTACCCTTAGCTATCAATTGGGCAAGAATTAAAGCTACTCCTCCTCGAATGTCGGGTGCTTTTATTCTGTTTGCTTTCAACTTTGTTTTCCCAAAAATTAAAGCTCTATGAGGATCTGTTATTTCAATGTCGCTTCCCATTTTTCTTAATTCGTGCATATGATTAAAACGATTTTCATACAAAGGATCATGAATTAAAGATTTTCCTTTTACTTGAGTTAGTAAGGTTGAAACTTGGGGCTGTAAATCAGTAGGGAATCCGGGATAGGGAAGAACTTGAATTTTAGCAGGCTTTAGTTTTTTAGATTTTTTAACAGTAATAGTATCGCCCTTGAGTTTAAAATTAATACCTATTTCCCTCATTTTCTTTAAGAATAAAGATAGATAGTCAGCATTAACATTTTTAATAATTCCTTCTCCTCTCGTAGCTGCAAAAGCTATTAAAAACGTTCCTGCTTCTGTTGGGTCATAACAAATAGAGAATTCAGTTCCTTTAAGTTTTTGTTTCCCTTTGATTTTAATAATGTGGGTACCTGCTCCTTCTACTTGGGCCCCCATCTTTTTTAAGAAATTACCTAAATCTTGAATTTGTGGTTCAGCAGCTGCAATTTCAATCTTGGTTTCCCCTTTAGCTTTACTAGCTAACATCATTACGTTTTCTGTAGCTGTTACAGAAAACTCATCTAAAACTATTTTTCTTCCTTTTATATTTTTTGGAGCTTCAAAAACATAAAATCCGTTTATTTTTTTAACTGTGACCCCAAAATTTTCAAAAGCTTTTAAATGAGTGGTAATAGGTCTGATTCCTATTTTGTCTCCTCCTGGATGAGCTACTTTAAATTTTCTGAATCTAGCTAAAAGAGGCCCTACTAATAATACTGAAACTCTCATTTTCTCAAAAGTATCGGTGGGGATTTTGGTAGGGTCTATATTCTTTGGTTTTATTTTTAATTTGTGAGGGGTTAACCATTCTATTTCTGCCCCCATTTTTTTTAGAATTTCAATTAAATTCAGAACATCTAAACAGCGAGGAAGGTTTCCGATAATAGAAGGCTCTTCCGACAGTAAAGAAGCTGCTAATATAGCTCCTGCTGAGTTTTTATAGCCTGACATCTCAACAGTTCCTTTAAGTGGATTACCTCCTTTAATTATGAATCTTTTCTTGGTCATGATTTCCTATTATGAAGTAAACTTATTGTTTTGGCAAGTTAATAGAATTGTTGAGAATAAAAAAAGCTTCATTTTTATTTTTAAAAATGAAGTTCTATTTTATTTTTTGAACCTCCAGCAACGAATACAAAAGCAAGGATAGTTCAGGTTTCTCATGTGCATGGGTGGGTTCCACCATGCACATTTGCCCAGAAGGTAACATCTACCCACTGGGTAGTCTTCTTCCTCCTTCTTTTCTTCTTTCTTTTTTTTCAGAAGAATTATTCTTACCCCCCCTGTTCCTTCCATCCATTCTTTTTTGATTTTTTCTGTCATTTTATTAAGTTTTTAATTTGTGCTGTTTAAATCTTATAATTTTATCTTTGCTTAGTCAACTTATTATTTAAGACTTTAATTTTTTTTAAAAAAATAGTATTGTCAAAATATGATAAAGAAAGTAGTAATTGCAGCTGCAGGTAGAGGAACTAGAATGCTTGATTTATCTAAAAATAAGCCAAAGCACTTAATTGAAGTCTGTGGCCATCCTTTTTTGTATTATTTATTAAATAATCTTTTAGAGGCTGGTTATGAGGAATTGATTTTAGTTGTTGGTTATAAAAATGAAAAAATAAAAGAATATTTAAAAAGTTATAAATATAAGGATAAAGTAACTCTTGTTAATCAATTTGATATTCTTGGGGAAAATGAATATGGGACTGCTTGTGTTGTTAAATGTTTAGAAGAAAAACTTGAAAGAAGTTCTTTTCTGATGGTTTATGGTGATAACCTTTATTCCATTGAAGATTTAAGAAGTTTTAGAGACATTAACAATAACTATAGCTATGTGGCGGGCCTGATTCATGATCATCCAGAAAAATATGGTGTTTTAAAACATAAAAATGGTTTATTGAAGCAGATTATTGAAAAACCTAAAGAGAATATTGGTAATTTAATTAATGTCGGTTTATATAGTTTTACTCCTGAAGTTTTTGATAAGGTTAAAGTCATTCAAGAGTCAGAAAGAGGAGAATATGAAATTACAGACGCAATTAACCTTTTAGCTCAAGAAAATAAAGTTAAAACAAAAAAAATTAAAGATTATTGGTTAGATTTTGGAAACCCTTCTGATATTAAGAAGGTTTCTTCTTTTTTAAAGAGTAAAAAACATAACATTGATTTCTAATAAAATTAAAAAATTAGTTCAAAAAACTTCAAAAGCTCTTCAGGAAGACAGAGTTATTGTTGTGCCTACTGATACAGTTTACGGCTTAATTACTAATGCTTTTAGTAATAAGGCTGTTGATAAAGTTTTTCGGGTTAAACAAAGGGATAAAAATAAACCTGCCCCTGTTTTAGTTAGAGATTTAAAAATGGCAAAAGAATTAGCTTTTGTTCCAAAAGAAAAGGAAAAAATATTAAAGAAGTTCTGGCCCGGCAAATTGACGGCGGTATTAAAATCTAAAAAAAGAGATTTTCCAAAGGGTATTTTAAATAAGGAAGGCAAAATTGGGTTAAGAGTTCCAAATTATAGATTTTTAAATTTAATATTAGAAGAAATTAATTTTCCTTTGATTGGAACTTCTGCTAATATTTCAGGAAAAGGATCAATTTTAAAATTTAAGGAAGTAGTAATCCAATTTAAAGATCAGGAATACCAGCCTGATGTGGTAATAAATAAAGGCGAACTTAAAAAATCTCTTTCTTCCACGGTTGTTGATTTAACTAATTTTAAAATTCTTAGAGAAGGAGCTATTCCTTCTTCAAGAATAATGAAGTTTCAAAATGAATAAAAGCGATAAAAAATCTAAAATTGTTTGTATGGGGGGAGGGAATGGAATGCCCAAAGCTGTTTTATTAGGTTTAAAAAAATATCCTTCTGTTAAAATTTCTGCTATTTGTGCAATGCTAGATTCAGGGGGTTCTTCAGGAAGACTAAGAAAGGATTACAATATTGTTTCCCCTGGCGATATCAGGAGGGCTTTTATTGTTTTAGCTAATACCTCTCCAATTATAGAAGAACTTTTTAATTATAGGTTTCAGGCAGGAGAATTAGAAGGTCATAACTTTGCTAATTTGTTTATTACCGCTTTGGAACTTTCTTCCAATAATTATGAGAAAGTAAGTGATGAAATTCATAAAATGTTAAATATCTCACACGAGGTTTTGCCTGCTACTCTTGATAATTCTCATGTTTGTGCAGAATTAGAAAATGGAAGAATAATCAAAGGAGAAACAAATATTGATATTCCAAAGCACAATAGTAAGGTGAAAATTAAAAAAGTGTTTTTAAAGCCAGAACCTAAAATTTACCCTAAAGCCCGGAAAGCAATTGAAGAAGCAGATTTAATAGTTATTGGACCTGGAGACCTTTATTCTTCTTTAGCTCAAGTATTATTAGTTAAAGGAGCTTCAGAAGCTATTAGGAAAAGTAAAGCTAAAAAGGTTTACGTTTGTAATTTAATGACTAAAAAGGGCGAAACTGATAATTTCAAAGTTACTGATTTTACTGAAAAGATAGAAGCTTTTTTGGGCGGAGAAATGGATTATGTTCTTTATAATAACAAAAAGCCTTCTAAAAAGTCTCTGGAAGAAAAAAAGAAGAAATATCCTGAGCTAATAGAAATGGTTTCTTTTGATAAAGACTTAAATAAAGGTAAGTTTATTGGAAAAGACTTCTTAAATATGTCTAATTTAAACCATGATTCGGATAAGTTATCTAAAACAATATTGTCTTTGATATGAAAGAAAAGTGGTTAGATAAAAATATTTCTTCTATCAAGATAATGGGTAAACCATTATCCTTTTATGGAGAAACAAAATTGAAATATCCTTGGAGCTTATTAAAAATTAAAAATAAATTACTTGATGAATACTTAAAAAAAGAAATTAAAGATTCGGCTAAAATTTCTGAAAATGTTGTTGTGAGCGGCCCAGTTTATATTGGGGAGAATGTAATAATTAAAGAAAATGTTGTTGTGAACGGTCCTTCTTATATCGGAAATAATTCTATTATTAAAAGTAATTGTGTTATTAGAAAATATTCTAACATTGAAAAAGATGCTTTAATCGGTTGTCATTCTGAAATTAAAAACTCTTTATTATTAGAAGATGTTCATCTTCATTTAAACTATATTGGTGATTCAATAATAGGGCGAGGGGCGAGGATCGGGGCAGGAACTATTACTGCCAATACAAGAATTGATCGAAAAGAAATCAAAAAAGATTTTAAAAAGTTAGGTTCTATTATTGGTAATAATGTAAAAATAGGCATTAATTGCTCTTTAATGCCGGGAATATTAATTGGTAAGAATTCAATAATTGGGTCACATTCATTAGTTTTAAAAGATGTAGGTTCAAATATTCTTTTTTATAACAAGAAGGAAAAGATAAAGGAAAAAATCAAAAAAAATTAGTTACTTAGTTTGTTTAATTTATGAAAGGTTCTGCAATCTTCCTTTTACGTTCTAAGCAAGGAATATCAGGCTTATAATATATCCAAGATAATAATTTAATAGAGTCTTTTTTTGCAAATCTTAATTTCCAAGTACTAGTGGTTTGATGAGGTTCTCGGGGTTTTCTTTCATACATTTGCCCTTTAATTTTTAGAAGCTCTATAATATAAGATCTTAACCAGTCCATGTGTTTTTTACTAGCAGACATAAATCTAACATATAAACGTGTGTAGATATACTTTGGATTTTTAAAAGTATTGTAGTGATCTTTATAGGTGAATATAGAACCATCTCCGTCTAGGTGACCTCGAAGAAAGTCTTTAAAGTACTTTTTCGGAATTCTCAATTTTTCAATTGTATATGTCTTTGCTGGGAATAGACCAATTTTTAATAACCATCTATAAAATTGAGCATCACTAAATTGTACTCTGTAGCAAGGTTTTTTAGCCCATTCACTGTTTTGAGAGCAAGCTATTTTGTTTGATAACCCCAGACACTTTTTGAATGTTTTCAGTAGTTGAACATCAGAAGATCTCATTATTATGTGGCGCTTGTCTTTTGAAAGGTTTCCATCAGTTGTTATTAAACCTATTACATATGCTAAATCATTAGTCCATTTGAAATTTTTATCTGGTAATCTTTTTTTTGCCATAAATAATTGTATCTTTATTTTACCAAGCTCGCACCTATTTTCAAAACAGATGAGCTGCCCTGCCGCCCACTCCGGCGGCAACCTCGCAGAAATTTTCCCTTACAATTTTTCTTTTACGCTCCCCCTAATTTTTTTCAAAAAGGAAAGGGAAATTTCTGCTTGGTTCCGCCCTCCAAGTATTCGGGCAGGCGGAGTGCAAATGCAATTTGGGCTCGTTTTTTGAAACGGCGGGGTTTGGGTTTCCGTCGCGCAGGAGAGTGCGGGAGGGATGTGCGGCGGATATTGAATAAAATCCGCCGCCCACTCCTTGGTTGGTTCTCAACCGCTAAGTTCCATATTGGTGCCGAAGGAGGGAGTTGAACCCTCACGGGAGTTTAGCCCAGACGATTTTGAGTCGTCCCTGTCTGCCAGTTCCAGCACTTCGGCGTTCAGTTTAAAATTATCAGTTTTTGTCTTTTTTGTCTACAAACTTTTTGTACTTACAATCTTTATCTGAACAATTAATGTACCCTCTCTTGTTTTCTAGAAGAGAGCCACATTTAGGGCATAATTCTCCTGTTGGCTCGTACCAGGAAGCAGCATCACATTTGGGCCATCGAGAACACCCATAAAAGGTTTTTCCTCTTTTAGTTCTTTTTTCAGTGATGTAACCTTTTTTGCATTTTGGACATTTTATTTTAAAGGCTCCTTCTTTTTCTATTGGTTTAGTATATTTACATTCGGGCCAGTTAGAACAAGCATAAAATTTACCATATTTTCCTAGTTTAATTATTAGAGGAGAATCACATTCAGGACACTTTTTGTCTGTTTTTTCGTGTCTTTCTTTTTTATGAGGAACTTCTTTACGTTTTTTCTTTAGGTTTTTAATAAAAGGATTATAAAAATCTTCAATTATTTCTTTCCATTCTTCTTTTCCTTTCGCTATTTTATCTAAGTCTTCTTCCATTTCGGCAGTAAAATCAGTATCAACAATATCAGGAAAATGTTCAATCAATATTTCGTTTACTGCTTCTCCTACTTCTGTTAACTCAAATCTTTTTCTTTTATTTTTTTCAACGTAATTTCTTGTTTGAATTGTTGACATTATTGTTGCGTAAGTAGAAGGTCGTCCTATTCCATTTTTTTCTAATTCTTTAATTAAAGTAGCTTCTGTATATCTGGCTGGTGGTTTAGTGAAGTGTTGTTCAGGAATAACTTTAATTAATTCTAAGTCTTCTTTTTCCTTAAAATCAGGAAGAATTTTCTGTTTAAATTTAATTGAATAGACTTTTAAGAAACCGTCGAACTTTAATGTCTGGCCGGTTATCTTTAAGAGATAATCTTTTTTATTCTTTGCCTCTATTTGAATTGTTAATCCGTCGAATATGGCAGGAGTCATTTGAGATGCAACAAATCTTTGCCAAATTAATTGATAGAGACGAAACTCTTTTTTCTTTAAATCTAATGATTTTGGTTTTTTCTTTATATCTGTTGGTCTGATTGCTTCATGAGCTTCTTGCGCTCCTTTTGATTTGTTTTTGTAAACTCTTTTTTTGTTCCAATATTTATCTCCATATTCTTCTTTAATAAATTCTTTAGCTGTAGAGAGAGCTTCTTTGGAAATATTGTAAGAGTCTGAGCGGTGATAAGTAATTAACCCCTTCTCATAAAGAGATTGAGCCAGTCCCATTGTGAATTTAGAAGCAAAGTGTAGTTTTCTCCAAGCACTTCTTTGTAAAGTAGATGTTTTGAAAGGAGGGAGAGGTCTTTTCTTTCTCTTTCTTTTTTTAATTTTTTTAACTTTGTATTCAGCTTTTTCTAAATCTTTTACAATTTCTTGAGCTTCTTTTTTTGTTTTAATTCCTTTTCTTGGAATTTTCTTCCCTTCTTTTTTATATAAAGAAGCTTCAATTTTTTCTTTTTCCTTCTCTTTTTTAAGCATTGTATCAATGCTCCAATATTCTTGAGGCTTAAATTTTTCTCTTTCTTTTTTTCTGTCAGCTATCAGTTTAACAGCTACTGATTGTACCCTTCCTGCTGACAATCCTCTTAATACTTTTTTCCAAAGAAAAGGGGAGAGTCTATAACCAACAATTCTGTCTAAAACTCTTCTTGCTTGCTGGGCATTTACTAGTTGCATGTCCATTAGGCGGGGATTTTTTAAAGCTTCTTTAATTGCTGATTCTGTAATTTCATGAAAAACAATTCTTTTTGGGTTTTTTAAATCTAAAATATGAGCAAGATGCCAAGCTATTGCTTCTCCTTCTCTGTCTGGATCCATAGCTAAGTAAACCTCATCCGCTTTTTTCTGAGATTTTTTAATTTTCTTAATTACCTTTCTTTTGTTTGGAAAAGTAACATATTTGGGAGTGAAATTATTTTTAATGTCAATTCCCAATTTCTTTTTAGGCAAGTCACGAATATGACCTACAGTGGCTACTATTTTGTAGTCTTTACCTAAAAACTTTTTGAGCGTTTTGCATTTCGTTGGGCTCTCAACAATAATTAATTTCATTGAATTTGAAGTCTTTTTAAGATTTCTTGAGAATTATTTATTTTAATTGTGTTTTTAAAATTATCGGAATGGGCGATGAATACTTTTTTCTTTTGTTTTTGAGCTTTTCTAATAGTAATTGAAGTGCCCGATCTTTTCCTGGCATTAATAGCTAAGATAGCTATTGATAAACCAGCTATTATTCTATTTCTTTCTGGAAATGTTTTCTTTGAGCCTTTTGTCTGAGGAGGATATTCTGAAATTAAACAACCTTTCTTTTGAACTATCTGTTTAGCTAATTCTTTGTTTTCTTTTGGATAAATAACGCTTTCATCTATCCCGGTTCCTAAAACCGCAATGGTTCTTTTGTTTTCCTTTAAGGTTGTATAGTGAGCTATAGCATCAACTCCTCTAGCTAATCCAGCAACAATCGTAAAGTGTTTGCTTAATTCTTTAGTTAATTGAACTGCTATTTGTTTTCCTTGTTTTGTATAATCTCTGGCTCCAACAATAGCAAAACAATTTTCATTTGGCAAAATTTCTCCTTTATAGTAGAGATTTCTGGGAGGGTTAGGAATAACTCTTAAGGGAGAAGGATATTTTTTGTCGTTAATGTTTACCCTTTTTATTTTTTTCATTTTTAATTAAATTTACTCATCGCTTTTTGAGTTCCTTCTTTTAAGGCAAATTTTATTATTTCAATTGTCTTATTGCTTACTTTTTCAAGCTTTCCAACTTCTTTTTTGGTAAATTTTTGGAGTACAAAGTTTGGTAAATTTTCTGAAGCTATTGGATGAGAAGGTTTGATGCCAATTCGAAAACGAACAAAATCTCTTGTTTTTATTTCATTTATTACCGATTGGACTCCATTGTGTCCTGCTGCCCCTTTATTTTTACTTATCTTTAATTCCCCTAGAGGAATATCAACGTCGTCGTGAATAAGCCAGAGGTTTTCTGGGTTGTCTATTATTTTTTTGACTGATTTACCGGAAGAATTCATAAAAGTTTTAGGTAAGACTAAAAGAATATCTTCTTTTAAAAAACCTTTGCTTGTAAGTGCATTTGCTTTTTTATTGTTTGTAAAATTAGGGAAGCCTTCTTTTTCTTGTAATTTTTCAACAATAAACTCTCCTACATTATGACGTGTAAGCTTATATTTTTCTTTTGGATTTCTGAGCCCTATTATTTTTTTCATTTGAGTATTATAACATTTCTAGATTTTTTGATAACAAATATGAAATTTAAGCCAAATTTGATTTAATGCTAAAAAGCTGTTAAAATAAGTATCATATAAGGCTAAATTAAGATGAAAAACCAATTTTTTAAGTTCAAAAAAGACTCTTTTTTTGTTGAAACGGTCAAAATGATAATTTTGGCTCTTCTTATAGTTTTACCCATTAGATATTTTATTTTTCAGCCTTTTTTTGTTCAGGGTTCTTCAATGTATCCTAATTTTGAAGATAGTGATTATTTAATTGTTGATGAACTCACCTATAGATTTAGAGAACCTCGAAGAGGGGAAGTAATAATTTTTCAAAATCCTAGGGATCGCTCTCAGCTTTTTATTAAAAGAATAATTGGTCTTCCAGGGGAAACTTTGGAGACTAAGGATGGTGAGATTATTATTACTGATAAGTCAGAAACTAAAGTATTGGAGGAAAATTACATTGCTTCTGATAGCAAAATCTCGGGGAATTTTAGAGTCGAACTTGGAGAAGATGAATATTTTGTTTTAGGAGATAATAGAATGTTTTCTTCTGATTCAAGGCGCTGGGGAAGCGTGCCGGAAAAAAATATTGTTGGCAAAGCTTATTTAAGGGCCTGGCCTTTCGATGCTATTAATGTTTTTAAATATCCAAATTATTAAAAATTATGTCTAAACTTAAATTTCAAAGCTTAAAAGGAATGAGAGATATTCTTGGTGATGATCAAGAATATATGGAAAGAATTTACAAAGTAGGTAAAAAAATAGCTGATTATTATGGTTTTAAAAAAATAGAGACACCTGTTTTAGAAGAAACAGAACTTTTCAATAAAGGAACAGGAGAAGATACTGAAGTGGTTCAAAAGGAAATGTATTCTTTTAAGACTAAAGGGGGTGATAAGGTGTCTTTAAGACCGGAAGCAACACCTCCAATTGTTAGGTCTTACCTTGAACACGGGATGAAAAGTGAGCCCAGCCCTACTAAACTTTGGTATTTTGGCCCAATGTTCAGGTATGAACAACCCCAAGCTGGGAGATATCGTCAGTTTTATCAATTTGGACTAGAAACCTTAAGAGAGGGAGATCCTGCAAGGGATGCAGAGACTATTGTTGTTATGTATAAGATATTGGAAAGATTAAAAATTAAGAATTTAGTTGTTGAAGTTAATAGTATTGGTGATAAATGTTGTCGTCCCGATTATGTTAAGGCTTTAACTAAATATTTGAAATCTAAAAAGCATTATTTATGTTCTGATTGTCTTGATAGATTAAAAAGAGGCAGTCCTTTAAGAGTTTTGGACTGTAAAAAGAAAAAATGCAGAGTGGTTGTTTCGCAGGCTCCAAAAATTATAGATAATCTCTGTAAAGATTGCCATAAACACTTTAAGGAAGTATTGGAGTTTTTAGAAGAATTAGAAATTCCTTATGTTTTAAACCCTTATCTTGTAAGAGGCTTGGATTATTACACGAAAACTGTTTTTGAAATTTTTACTACTACTCAAAGCAAGGAAGAAGAAAAGGAAGAAAAGGAAGAAAAAGACGAAGAAAAAGAAGATAAAGACGAGAAGAAAAAAGAAGAGAAGGAGGAAGATAAAAAAGAAAATGAAAAGGAAGATGAAGAAGAGAAGAAAAAAACAAATAGGCTTGCCCTAGGCGGAGGAGGAAGATATGATCGCTTAATTAAGATTTTAGGTAGTAATAAAGAGAAGAATACTCCTGCTGTTGGCGCAGCCTTAGGGGTTGATAGAATAATGGAATTAATGCAAAAACAGGACATTGATCTTTATGCAGGAAAAAAACCAGAGATTTTCTTAGCTCAAGTTGGTTCTTTAGGCAAAAGAAAATGCTTAAAATTAAAAGGAGAATTTATGAAAGCAAGAATGCCAATTTTAGAAGCCTTTGGTAAAAATTCCTTAAGATCGCAACTAAAAATAGCTGATGAGCAAGACGTGAAATATACTTTAATTCTAGGACAGAAAGAAGCTTTAGATGGAATTATTCAAGTTCGAAACATGGATTCAGGTAAACAAACTAAAGTTAAATTAGATAAGATTGTTGATAAAATGAAAAAGAAATTAAAATGAAAGATTGTATTTTTTGTAAAATAGCAAATAAAGAGGAAGAATCTGAAATTATTTTTGAAAATGATAATTTTATTGCTTTTGAAGATATTAATCCGAAAGCTCCGATTCATTATTTGTTAGTTACTAAAGAGCATATAGAGTCAATTAATCATTTAGATGAATCAAATAAAGAATTAATAGGCGAAATGATCTTGACGGCTAAGGAAATAGTCGATAAGCTTGGAATTAAAGATAAAGGTTATAAATTAAAATTTAATGTAGGAAGAGGAGGAGGACAAATGGTCGATCATCTTCATTTACACATTTTAGGAGGTTGGAAAAAATAATTATGGCTTTAAAAATTGAAAAAAAAGAAAAACAAAGTTCAAGAGGTTTAATTCGTGATTTTAGCAGACGCGTCAGAAGAAGCGGTATTTTAGCAAGAGCAAAAAAGAAAAAATACCACAAAAGAGAAAAGTCTAACCAAATTAAAAAGGACAAGGCTTTGAGAAAGATCGAAAAGATCAAGCACTACAAAAAAATGAAAAAATTAGGAAGACTATAATCGAATGCTAAAAGAACAAATAAAAAAAGATTTTAAGGAAGCTTTTAAAAATCAGAAAAAAGATAAGATTTCTGTTTTGAGAATGTTGAAAGCTGATATCACCAAGAAAGAACAAAATAAAAGATATCAAATTGCTCAAGAAAAAGAAGATTTAAGTGAAGAACAATTAAAAGAAGAAAGTGCTTTGACGGACGAGGAAGTTTTGGGCGTTATCACTTCGAAAATCAAAAAATCAAAAGAATCTATTAAGGAGTTTGAAAAAGGAGACAGAAAAGATTTAATTGAAAAAGAAAAGAAAGAAATAGAAATATTAGAAAAGTATTTACCAGAACAGCTTTCCGAAGAAGAACTGGAAAAAATTATTAAGGAAACAGTTAAGGAAGTTGGGGCCGAAGAAATGAAAGATATGAGTAAGGTGATGTCTAAATTAATGCCTAAAGTTAAAGGAAAGGCAGAAGGTTCTGTAGTTGCTGAAAAAGTAAAAAGTATTCTTTCTTAAATTTCATGATTGAAGTTAATAATTTAACTTCTGAAGAAATTAATGAATCTTTTTTAAAGGAAATCGGAGGTATTGTCCTAAAAGGAGAGAGTAAAAAGGATTGGGAATTATCTATTGCTCTAGTAGAGCCAGAGGAAATCAGAAAATTAAATAGAAAGTATAGAAAAAAAGATTCTGTAACTGATGTGTTATCTTTTTTTAATAAAAATGATATTATTAAAAAAGAAACTGGCCAGTCTTTTTTGGGGGAGGTTGTTCTTTGCCCAGAAAAGATTAGAAAAAATGCTCAGGAATTTGATAATGATTTTAAAAAAGAATTATCTTGGGCTTTGATTCACGGGATATTACATCTTTTAGGTTATAATCATAAAGAAAAAGAAGAGGCCAGGGAAATGAAAGAAAAAGAAGCATATTATCTAGATTTTTAAATAAACAATTTAAATGTCAAAAGAGAAATTTGTTACAGGTTTGGATATAGGAACCTCAGAAGTTAAAGCTTTAATTCTTAGAAAAAGCTCCAAGGACAATTTAGAAGTTGTTGATATCTTTAGAACAAAATCATTGGGAGTAAGAAAGGGTACTATTGATGAAGTAGACAAAACTTCTAATGTTGTTAAGAACCTTTTTTTAAAAATATCTAAAGAATTAGGCAAAGATCTTGGGTCTATTGTCGTTAATTTAAACGGAAGTCATCTTTTTGCTAAATCTTCCCATGGTCTAGTTTCTGTTTCTCGTGCTGATCATAAAATTTCAAGAGAAGACGTTCAAAGAGTTTTAGATGCAGCTCAAACTCTAAATTTGTCTTCTAATAATGTTATCTTTAATGTTCGTCCTAAGAATTTTACAGTTGATGATATGGATGATATTAGACAGCCTGAAGGTTTAGAGGGCGTAAGATTAGAAGCTGATGTTTTAGCTTTAGGAGGTTTTGGTCCTTATATTAAGAACACAGAGAAGGTTTTAAATAATATTGATTTGGAGATGATTGATAAAATTCCATCTTCAATAGCAGCAGCCAGAGCTGTCTTGACTGAAAAGCAAAAACGTTTAGGTTGTGCTGTTTTAGATATTGGAGCAGGAATTAGCACTATTGCTGTTTTTAAAAAAGGCCATTTAATTTATTTTTCTGTTTTACCAATTGGTTCTAACGATGTTACTTCTGATATCGCTGTTGGATTAAAAATAGATCCTGAAACAGCAGAAAGGATTAAAATTGAATTTGGTTCTTGTTCTAATCAGAAAAAAGATAAAAAGAGAAAAGTAGACATTGGTCAAGAAGAACCATTTGAATTTTCTCAAAAGTTTTTAAATAAAATAATTAGATCTAGAGTTTCGGAAATATTTGAGGAAACTAATAAGAAAATGAAAAAAGTTGTTCCTGGTAAAATGCTGCCTTCAGGAATAGTTCTAACGGGAGGCGGAGCCAAATTGTATGGAATCGTCGGATTAGCTAAAGAGGAATTTTCTTTGTATTCTTCTCTGGGGAAATTTGAAGGGCCACTGAAAGATGAAGATGATTTAGGTTTGGCTACTGTTTATGGTTTAGCTTTGTCGGGAATTGATTTGATGGAAGAAGAGGAAGAAGAAAGCTTCTTTGGTCAACTGGGAGCTAAAATTAAAGATTTTTTTAGTCTTTTTAATCCATAATGAAAAAGCCAGTCAGAATCAAAGTTATTGGGATAGGAGGTTCGGGCGGGAATGCAATTTTAAGAATGAAAAAATCCAACATTGAAGATGTTGAACTAATTGCTATTAATACCGATTATCAGGATTTAAAAAAGAGCAAAGCTGATGTTCAAATTAAGATAGGAGGCGATGTTTTACAGGGAATGGGTACAGGGATGAAACCGGAAATTGCTAAGGAGGCTGCTGAAAAAAATGAAGAAGAAATTAAAGAAGCCATAAAGGGTGCTGATTTAGTTTTGATTACTGGAGGGTTGGGAGGAGGAACTGGAAGTGGTGCTGCTCCGATTGTTGCTAAAATTGCTAAAAAGTTAGAGATTTTGACAGTTGCTATTGTAACTTTACCCTTTTCTTTCGAAGGAAGGAAAAGAAGAAAAATTGCCGAAGAAAGTAAAGATCTTCTGAAAGAAGAAGTTGATGCTTTAGTAACTATTGAAAATGATAAATTAATGGAAATTTTTGATCTAAAAACTTCTGTAGAAGATGCTTTTTGGGCTTGTGATAAAATTTTGAGAGAAACAGTTAATTCTATTTCCAGCTTAGTTTTATCTTCGGGGGTTGTTGATATTGATTTTGCTGATGTCAGATCTGTTTTAAAGGATTCGGGGACAGCTCTTTTTGGAATAGGGGTAGCTAAAGGCGAGAACAGAATTAAAAAAGCATTAAAAATGGCGATTAATTCTCCTTTTATTGATTCTTCTATTGACGGAGCAAAAGGAGTTTTATTTAATGTTTCAGGAGAAGAGATTAGTCTTACGGAAGTGGAAAAAGTAGGAAGAATGATTTCTGAAAGAGTAGATTCAAAAGCTAAGGTTGTTTTTGGTGTTGCTCAAAACAAAAAAGTCAAGAAAGGAGCCGTTAAAATTTCACTCGTTGCCACAGGTTTTTGATTTTCAAAGAAGTGTGGGAAAGCTCAAATTTGAAAAAATTTGACGAGGTTTTTAAATAACACTAAAATGGAAATATAAATCATAAAAAATTATGGCAAAAATAAAAAAAGTTAAGAAGAGAGATGGCGCAATAGTTGATTTTAATAAAACAAAAATTAAAGATGCTGTTTACAAAGCTATCACTGCGGTAAAGCATGGAGATGGCAAAGATTCGCAAAAAATAACTGATAAAATAACGAAGCTTTTAGAAAGAAGATTTAAAAAAGATGAAATTCCAACAGTAGAACAGATACAAGATATTGTGGAAGAGGCTTTAATTTTAGAAGGTCTGGTCGAACCGGCCAAGGCTTTTATTTTATATAGAGAACAAAGAAGAAAAGTTAGAGAAGCAGTTGAGGTCAGCGAAAAAGCAGTAGACAGAATAGATGATTATTTAGGTAAGCTTGATTGGGAAATTCAGGAAAACGCCAATATGTCTTTTTCTTTGCAAGGATTAAACCGGTATGGAATTTCTTATATTGTTAAAAAATATTGGTTAAATAAAATTTATCCTGAGGAAATTAGGAAAGCTAATCAAAGCTGTGATTTGCATCTTCATAATTTAGATACTTTAGGCTGTTATACTTTTTTTGGACGAGAAGTTGTTGTAGCGAAATTAGGCAATAAGATTAGACTGGTATCCTTAAAAAATCTTTATGATGAGATAGAAAAAAATGAAAAGCTTTTGAGCAAAAAAGATAAAGCTTTTGCTAAGTATCCCGATAATCTTTATGTTTTAGATAGAGATGGATGGACAAGAGTTAAGAGAATGGTTAGAAAGAAGAAACATAGAGAAATGCAATTTGTTAAATCAGAACAAGGAAGAAGCATTATTGTGACTGATAATCATCCTTTTATTGTTAAAAGAAATGATGAAGAAGTAGAGGTTGAGGCAAAAGACGTTAAAGAAAAGAAAGACTCTGCTTTTTCTGCTCATATCCCTTCTTTGCTTTCTGAGGAAGAACTTTTTCAGAAAGATCATATTTTCTTGGCGGAAGAACTTTTAGAAAATAATTATCAGAAATTTTTCCTGGATGGTTTTGAGTGGCAAGATTTTCAAGAAAATTGGGGAGGCTCTTCTGATGTTGAAGGAACATTAAGTACTTCTAATAGTGCTAATAGTTTAGATAATAAATTAGAACTTTCTGAAGATTTAGGTTATTTGGTAGGTATTTTTACTGCAGATGGTCATTATGATAGTTGGAGATTAGTGATTACTAATAATGATAAGCAAATTATTAAAAAAATTAGAAGAATTTGTTCTAATTTAGGAGCTAGAACTTATATCCGAGAAAATGAGAATAAAGCTACTCAAATTGCTATTTCTTCAAGTTCTTTAAAGCTTGTTTTTGAAAAAGTATTTAAGATAAAAGCTTTAAGTAAAAATAAAAACATTCCTCTTGATGTTTTGACCTATAATAAACGTTTTATTAAGGGTTTGATTGCAGGAATTATTGATGGTGATGGTTCGGTAGATCCTGAAAACAAATCTCATTCTGCTTCTCAGATTGTTATTAGGGTTGTTTCTAGAACAATGCTGGAACAAGTAGCTACTTTGTTGCAGTTTTTCGGAATTGTTGCCAGAAGTGGAGCAAATATTAGTGATATTGGAAAAACAAAAACTTTTAAGGGAAAAGAAATTACTCAAAATTATCCTCTTTATCGATTAAATTTTTCCAAGAAAAAGGGAGTTGATTTTCCTTCCTTTAAATATAAGCAAGCAAGAGCAACTAAAAAAAGTTGGCGGGCAGAAGAATATGATTGGAATAAGGTTTTGAATAGTAAATTTACCAAAATTGCCGATGATACAATTTTTGATATTACTACTGATTCTTCTACTTTTCTAGCTAATGGTTTATTAGTCCATAATTGTATGGGGTGGGATCTATATGATCTTTTAAATAAAGGATTTGGAGGAGTTTCCGAAAAATTAGAATCTAAACCTCCTAAGCATTTTGGTGCAGCTTTAGGACAAATTGTTAATTTTCTATATACTCTTCAGGGAGAATGTGCCGGAGCTGTGGCTCTTTCCAATTTTGATACTTTATTAGCTCCTTTTATTCGTTATGATAATTTGAATTACACGCAAGTAAAGCAGGCAATGCAGAGATTTCTTCATAACATGGCTGTTCCGACTCGAGTAGGATTCCAATGCTTATCGGAGGATACTGAAATATTAACTGCTGAAGGTTGGAAAGGACACGAGGAAATTAAAAAAGAAAATATTATTAAGACATTTAACTTGGAAAGCGGTGAGATTGAAGACAAGAAAGTACTTAAGATGTTTTCAAGAGACTACAAGGGTAAAATGTACAGACTAAAAAACAGAATTCAAGACCAGCTGATTTCTCCCGAGCATAGGGTTGTAAGAAAAAAGTTTAATACAGAAAATTATACATTAGAGCCAATTGAAGAAACTACAAAATTGAAATCTCCTTTTATTATTCCGATTGCTGGCAAAAATTCTAATCCTGATACTGATATTAGTGATGAGCAAATAAAGTTAATGGCTTGGATTATTAGTGAAGGCTCTATTGAAAAACCAGGTAAAAACTATCGATCTTGTCATAGGGTTAGTATTTATCAATCTAGAATAAAGAATAAGGAGAATTATGAAGAAATAATTAATTTATTTCAACACTTTGGTTTTGAATATACTGATCGCCCTCAACTTGGTTTAGGGGAAGAAGTAAGACATCTAAGACTAAATGCCGAAAGCTCAAAGGAAATTCATCAATGGTTTGGAAGTAAAGAAAATGTTCATTTTATTCCTGATTGCTTGTTGGATTTAAGCCAGAGACAATCGAGATTATTCTTAGAGACTTATTTAAAGGCAGATGGTAGTGAAGATTGTAAAATTGCCACTATTAGGCCGGCTTTAATTGATGATTTACAAAGAATAGTTGTTAATGCTGGTTATGGATTTACTGTTTTAAAAAGAAAACCTCTGGGGGTTGGAAAAAAATATCTTTATATTCTAAGGATAATTCGCCACAAAGAAACCTATATTTCAAAAGTAGAAAAGGTTGATTATGAAGGAACTATCTGGTGTCCTACTACTGAGAATGGAACTTTAATAGCTAGAAGAAAAGGTAAAGTTTTCGTGACTGGAAATTGTCCTTTTACAAATGTTACTTTAGACTTAAAACCATCGGCAGTTTTTGCTGATCAGCCAGTTATTATTGGCGGCAAACCTCAGGAAGAGACTTATGGAGAATTTGAATCTGAAATGCAGCTTTTAATTAAAGCTTTTTACGAAGTTATTTTGCAGGGAGATAAAAGCGGTAGACCTTTTCATTTTCCGATTCCAACAATTAATATTACTAAAGATTTTCCATGGGGAAGTGAATCAGCTGATTTAATTTTTAAAGCTTCAGCTAAGTACGGAACTAATTATTTTGCTAATTACATTAATTCAGAAATGAAACCTTCTGACGTTCGCAGTATGTGTTGTAGGCTGAGGCTTGACTTAAAAGATTTGCATAACAGAGGTGGAGGAGGATTGTTTGGAGCGGGCTCTTTAACTGGTAGTATTGGAGTAGTAACAATTAATTTACCGAGAATTGCTTATCTTTCTAAAACTAAGAAGGAATTTTTAGAGAGATTGGAAAAATTGATGGATTTAGCAAAAGAAAGTTTGGAGATCAAGAGAAAGAGTTTAGAAGATTATATTGAAAAAGGTCTTTATCCTTATTCTAGATTTTATTTATCAAAGGTGAAAAAGATGAGGGGTGGTTATTATGCTAATCATTTCTCTACTATTGGTTTGGTTGGAATGAATGAAACCTGTTTGAACTTTTTAGGAAAGGATATTGCTACAAAGAAAGGGCAGAAGCTATCTTTAAGTATTATGGATTTTATGAGAGATAAACTTAAAGAATATCAAGAAGGAACAGGTCATATTTATAATTTGGAAGCTACACCAGCTGAATCAACTGCTTATCGGTTAGCTATTGCTGACAAGGCAAAATATCCCGACATTATTACAGCTGGGACAGAAGATAATCCTTATTACACTAATTCTACCCAATTACCTGTTAATTATACTACTGATGCTTTTGAAGCTTTGGATCTTCAAGATGAACTTCAGTGTAAATATACGGGCGGCACTGTCGAACACCTATTTTTAGGCGAGAGAATTAAAGAAGTTAAAAGTGCAAAGAAGTTAGTTAAAACTGTTTTTGAAAAATATCATTTACCCTATATTACTTTAACTCCAACTTTCTCAATTTGTCCTGTTCATGGTTATCTTTCCGGCGAACACTTTACTTGTCCAAAATGTGCTATTGAACAGCCCTGTGAAGTTTATTCCAGAATTGTCGGTTATTTAAGGCCAGTTAAAGAATGGAATGAAGGAAAGAAGCAGGAGTATAAGGAAAGGAAGGAGTTTAAAAATAAAGAATCTATATCTAAAGCCAATACTTCATTAGATTTATCATGAAGCTCGGGGGCATTGAAAAATTAACTCTCATTGATTATCCCGGTAAAGTTGCAGCCACTGTTTTTACACTTGGCTGCAATTTTCGTTGTCCTTTCTGTTATTCTTCTGAACTTGTCATTCCTGAAAAGATTAAAAAGCAACCTCTTGTTTCTGAAGAGGCTTTTTTTAATTTTCTAGATGAGAGAAAAGGAAAATTGGAAGGGGTTGTTATCTGCGGAGGCGAACCAACTTTTCATAAAGATCTTCCTGATTTTATTAAAAAAATTAAAGAAAAGGGGTTTTTAGTTAAACTTGATACTAATGGTTCTAATCCGGCAATGCTTAATCAGTTAATAAAAGATGGTTTTTTAGATTATGTAGCTATGGATGTTAAAGCTCCTAAGGAAAAGTATGGTTTTATAACTGGTCTGAAAGATCAATGGAATGATAAAAAGATGAAGAAAATAGAAAAAAGCGTTAAAATTTTAAAGAAGGGAAAAATTAATTATGAATTCAGAACTACAGTAGTTCCTGATGTTTTAAAAAAAGAAGATATTATTAAAATTGCTAATTGGCTGGAAGGAGCTAAAAAATACTATTTGCAAAATTATAGAGTTCAAAAAGAAACAATTAACCCAGAGTTTACAAAAAAGAAGCCTTATTCTGAAAAATCTTTAAAAGAAATTCGAAAAGAAATTAAGTCTAATTTTGATATTTGTAAGGTAAGATAAAGTTTTTCAATAAAAAAAGAGAATTCTAAACTATTATTACTTTGCATGAATAGTTAGAATTCTCAAAGAATTTTTTAATTTTTGGATTGTCATCGATGAATACTTCAATTTTTTCCTTAATTATTTTTTTAATCTTCTCTTTTCTTCCTCCTACACAAAAAACTTTTTCAAAAGGAATTTCGTGTTTTCTAAGCCACAATTTCGTTAACCCTGTAGAGAACGGTGGGCGGGAAGAAATGAAAAAGTATTTTATCTTTCCATTTTTTTTCCTAAGGTGATTGCTAATTTCTTTGTCGGGCTTTTTTATTAAACTGAAGGGGGCTAGAAGAGAGGACAATAAAAAACTAAAGTGAAACCCTGAAATGACTCCATCGATGTCCAGACCTACTTTCAATTTTGTAAAGGGCATAGTTTTATTTCACTAAAATTATTCAAAATTGTCAAGTTTGATAATGTAACTTTTTTTGAATATAGCAAAATAAGAAAAATAGAAAAATGTTTATTATTGAATTAATATGAACAGTTCTACATCTTTTCTTTTTTGTTGTCTATTTTTTATTTTAGGAATATATTTAAGTTCTTTTTTTGATTTATATCCTTTTAATTATTTTGCTTGGATTTTTATTTTAATCTTAATTTCTTTATTCTTTTTCAGGAAAAACATAAAAGTTTTTTCTTTTTTATTGTGCTTTTTATTTTTTGTTTTTGGTTTTTGGCGGTACCAATCTTTTAGTTTTGAAATTAAAAACAATGATTTAAAAGATTATTTTGAAAAGCAGGTTTCTTTTGTTGGTATTGTTAGCGAAAGGCCTGAACCAGGCAGAGCAACCTCTAGAATGGAGATTGAACTGGAAGACTTTGATGCTAAGATTTTAGCTACTTCTTGGAAATATCCTCAATATAATTATGGCGATAAATTAAAAATAAAAGGCAAATTAGAAGAGCCTGTATCTTTTAATGATTTTGATTATAAATCTTATTTAGCTAAAGACAAAATTTATGGAGTGATGTACCAGCCTCAGATTGAATTATTGGAAAAGGGACGGGGTAATTTTTTAAAAGAAAAGTTAATTGTTTTTAAAGAAAAACTAAAAGAAAGTATTCATCTAATTATGCCAGTTCCACAAGCTTCTCTTTTGGAGGCTTTGTTTTTTGGTGATGAGGAAAGTATTTCTAAGGGTTGGATTGATAAATTTAATAATACGGGCACTAGACACATTACTGCTGTTTCCGGCATGAACATTACTATTATCTCTGCTTTAGTTTCGAACCTCTTATTATTTTTAGGTTTTTGGAGAAAGCAATCTTTTTATTTTTCTGTTCTTTTTATTGTTTTTTATGTTTCTATTATTGGAGCTCCCTCTTCAGCTGTTAGAGCCGGAATAATGGGCGTACTTTTACTAGTTTCTCAATATTTTGGAAGAGATTCTGATGGTTCAAGACTTATTATTTTTTCTGCTTTTTTAATGCTTTTATTTAATCCTTTATTGTTAATTTTGGATGTTGGTTTTCAATTGTCTTTTTTAGCTATTTTAGGTTTAGTGTATTTACAACCTATTTTTTCTAATTGGCTTGAAAAGGTTCCAAATTATTTTGAAATGAGATACACGTTATCGGCTACTTTTGCAGCTCAATGTTTTACTTTGCCTATCTTAATTTATAATTTTGGGAGAGTTTCTTTAACTAGCCCTCTTGTTAATTTATTTATCGTTCCTTTAATTACTCCACTCACTATTTTTGGCTTTATTTTAGCTTTTGTAGGATTAATATCTGTTCCCTTGGGAATAATTTTATCTTTTCCTGCCTGGTTGGTATTAACTTTTATTTTTAAAATTATTGATTTGGCTTCTCAGTTTTCTTTTGGAAGTATTATTTTTAGGAACGTTTCTTTTGTTTGGGTTATTTTTTCTTATTCTCTATTGTATTTGTTGATTCGGAAAATAAAAGAAAGAATGAAACTAAAAAGATTTGAGTAAAAAAGGTTAATTATTAAATTTAAGTTGTTACTATAAGTTAATTTTGATAAAATAAAGAATAATCTGAAAATCTTATTTTAATTAAAAATATGAATCAAAAAGCAAGAATTATTTCTGTAGATATGGGGTATGGTCATCAAAGAACGGCTCACTCCCTTAAAGAATTAGCTTATGAAGGTAAAATTATTAATGCCAATAATTATGAGGGAATTCCGGAAAGAGATAAAAAAATGTGGGAAAGCTTTAACGAGCTTTATGAATTTATTTCTAGATTTAAAAGAATTCCTTTAATTGGTGATTTTGTTTTTGGTCTTCTTGATAAGTATCAGAAAATTAGTAAGTTTTATCCAAAGAGAAATTTATCAAAGCCTAATTTAGCTACTAAGAAAACTTTTGATTTTTTTGAAGATGGTTGGGGAAGCCATTTGGTTGGTTCTTTGGGAAGAAAGCCAATTCCTTTAATTTGTACTTTTTACATTCCAGCTTTTATGGCTGAATACTTTGATTATCCGGGCGATATTTATTGCACTGTCTGTGACGCTGATGTTTCCAGAGCCTGGGTTTCCTTAGATCCTTTTAGAAGCAGAATTAAATATCTTGCTCCTACCAAAAGAGTGGTTGAAAGATTAAAACTTTATGGAGTTCATCCTGATAACATCTTTTTTACTGGCTATCCTTTACCCTTCAGTAATACAGGAAAAGATTTAAATATTTTAAAGAAAGATTTAGCTAAGCGATTGTTAGTTCTTGATCCTAAGAAAGAATATTTTGAGAAATACGAATCATTAATTAAAAAGCATTTAAAGAAGGTGCCAAAAAAGAGTCTGCGCCCATTAACTGTTATGTTTGCAGTTGGTGGGGCGGGAGCTCAAAGAGAAATAGGAGGGCAGATTTTAAAAGGCTTAAAGAAAAAAATTAAAGCTAAAGAAGTCAAACTTATTTTAGTAGCAGGAATAAGAGAGAAGGTAAAAGATTATTTTTCCGATCAGGTAAAATCCCTTAAAATGAAAGACTTTTTAGGTGATGGTGTTGAAATAATTTTTCAAGAAGAAATAGAAGATTATTTTGAAAAATTTAACTCTGCTTTAAGAAGAACTGATATCATTTGGACTAAGCCGAGTGAACTATCTTTTTTTAGTGGTTTAGGAATGCCCCTTATTCTTGCGCCTTGTATTGGTTCCCAGGAAGAATTTAATAAGAAGTGGCTTTTAAATTCTGGTTTTGCCATTGAACAACAAGACCCTCTTCATGCCGATGAATGGATATTTGATTATTTGAAACAGGGCTGGTTAGCAGAAGCTGCTATGGAAGGTTTTGTTGAGACAGAAAAAAGAGGATTCTCTAGTATTAAAAAAATTATTTCTAAAAAACGTTAATGTCTACTTTAATTAAAATCATTTCAATTGCTTTTTTAGTCTTATTGATTATTTTAGCTTCTTTGGTTATTTATCTTTTCTCAGGAAGAGTTCCCAAAACGGAAAATCCTGAATTTGGCATTGTTTTTTCTCAAAAACACGCTCGTGATTTAGGTTTAAACTGGAAAATAACTTACAGATCTTTATTAAGAGATCTAAAAGTTAAGAAAATAAAAATTGTTACTCACTGGGATTTACTTGAGCCTGAAGAAAACAATTATTACTTTAAAGATTTAGATTGGCAGCTAACCGAAGCGGATAAAAAGGGAGCAGAAGTAATTTTAGTTATAGGAATGAAAACAGGCCGCTGGCCGGAATGTCATTTACCTAATTGGGCTAAAGAATTAAGTGAAAAAGAACAAAAAAAGAGAGTTATTGAATTAGTTCAAATTCTTACTACTAGGTATAAGGAGTCTGATCCGGTTGTTGCTTGGTCTGTTGAAAATGAACCCTTCTTTACCTTTGGTGATTGCCCTTGGGAAGATGAAGAGGTTTTGAAAAAAGAAATAGCAATGGTAAGAAAAGTTGATTCTTATTATGACCGCCCAATTATGATAACCGATAGCGGAGAAAGTTCTTTATGGCTAAAAGCTGCTCAGTTTGGGGATATTCTTGGAGTTACGATGTATAGAGAGGTTTGGATGACTGATTTAGAAAAATACTTTACTTTTCCTTTTCCTCCATTTTATTACTGGAAGAAAAAGGAAATAATTAATAATCTTTATGACAAGGAGGTTGTTTGTTCTGAATTACAAGCTGAACCATGGTGCCCAAGCCTGCTTTATAATTGTTCATTAGAAGAGCAGTCAAAGACTATGGATATCGATAAATTTAAAGAGTCTATTGAGTTTGCAAAACAGACAGGATTTGATGAATTTTATCTATGGGGATCAGAATGGTGGTATTGGATGAGAAAAGAACAAGATCGACCTCAGATATGGAATGAGGCTAAAAAATTATTCTAATGATGCTTAGTATTATTATTCCAACTTTAAACGAGGAGGATTATCTTCCAAGATTTCTTAATGAAATTAAGAAACAAAGTTTTAGTAATTATGAAATTATAGTTGCTGATGCTAATTCTACCGATAGAACAGTTGAAATGGCTAAGCAGGCAGGTTGCAGGGTAGTAGAAGGAGGAATTCCGGCTAAAGGTAGAAATGAGGGGGCTAAAGCTGCCAAGGGAGATATTTTATTGTTTATGGATGCTGATAATTTTTACCTACCTGATAATTTTTTTGAGAAAATTTTAACCGAATTCAAAGAAAGAGATTTAGATGCTGCTTATTTTACTCTTTATCTGGACGGAAACATAGTTGATAAAATTGTCTTTTGGGGCTATAATCTATGGACAAAGATTACTCAGAAATTTCTTCCGCATGCTTCCAATTCTACTTTAGTCAAGAAATCGATACACCAAAAGGTGGGTGGTTTTGATGAGACGATAATGTTGGCCGAAGACCATGTTTACGTGCGAGAAATTGGTAAATGTGGTAAATTTGGCTATATTGAACTTGAAGATCCGGTTTTGACCTCTGCCCGAAGAATGGAGAGAGACGGAAGCGTTAAAACTTATGCTAAGTATTTATTAGCAGGTATTTATATGTTAGTTGTTGGTCCGATCAGAACGGATATTTTTAAGTATCGTTATTACAATCAGAAAATGAACTCTAAACTTAAAAAAGTAAAAGAGTTTATTAAAAACAATAATCATTTTAGAATGCATGATTAATTATAATTTATCGGAATTTAATTTTTTAAAATCAAAGAAAAACAGAAAAAAACACAAAGACAATATCTTTGGTGTTTTAACTATTGCTGTTTCGGTTGCTTTTTTGGCCGGGATTTTAGCTAGTAATTTCTTTTATAATCAAATGGAGAGAAATCTTGCTCAGATAGTTCAGGAAAGATCTAGTTGCCAGTGTGATTATCAGGCAACTCCGGAAGAAAGAATTGTTCAGATAATAGAAGAAGTTTCTCCGGCTGTAGTTAGTATTGTGGCTACTAAAGAAATTCCTGTTTATGAAATTAAAGGTTCTGACTTTTTTCACTCTTTTGAACAAAAAGGAACAGAAGAGCAAGAAGTTGGAGAGGGAACAGGCTTTATTATTTCCGAAGACGGACTTGTTTTAACTAATAAGCACGTTGTTTTAGATGAAGAAGCTAATTTCAAGATTTTAACTTTAGATGGTTCAGAATATCCGGTTGAAGTAATAGCTAGAGATCCAGTCCAGGATTTAGCTGTTTTAGAAATAATAGAAGTAGATCATTCTTTTCCTCAGGTTGAGCTGGGGGATTCCAGCAAAGTTAAGGTGGGCCAGACAGTGATAGCTATTGGAAATGCTTTGGGAAAGTATCAAAATGCTGTTTCAACAGGAGTTGTTTCTGGTTTGGGAAGAACGGTTCAGGCTTCGGGAGGTAGTTTTTATGAAGTACTGAGAGATGTTATTCAGTCGGATACGGCTATTAACAAGGGTAATTCGGGAGGTCCTCTTCTTAATTTAGACGGGGAAGTTATCGGAATTAATACAGCTATTGATGTGGAAGGGCAAAACATAGCTTTTGCTATTCCTATCAATAAAGCGAAAAGAGATGTTGAACAAATCAGGACAACCGGGGAAATTGTTTACCCTTTTTTAGGAGTAAGATATGTGGCCGTTACTGAACTTCTCCAGAAACAAGAAGACTTACCTGTTGATTACGGAGCTTTGATTTTAAAAGGAGAAAGCGGAGAATCTGCTGTTATTCCCGGATCCGCCGCTGATAAAGCCGGAATAAAAGAGGGGGATATTATTTTAGAATTAAATGATCAGAAAATAGATTCTGATCATAGTTTGGGAGAGGAAATAATGGAATACTCTCCTGGGGAAGAGATTTCTGTTAAAATATTAAGAAATGATGAAGAAATTAATCTTAAAGCAATTTTAGAACAAAGAAATAAATATGAATAGAAAACAATTTACTTACAAAGCGCAGGAAGCTATTGTTAAAGCTCAGGAATTAAGCAAGAAAAAGAAGCAAAAGCAAATTGATGCTTTGCATTTACTTTTTGCTTTGCTGAGTCAAGACGAAAGCATTGTTTTAAATCTTTTAGAAAGAATAGGTATTGATATTGAGAAGCTTAAAGAAAAAGCAGTTGTTGCCTTAAATGATATTTCTTTAATCTCTACTCCGGATACTATTGGTCAGCTTTACTTAACCCAGGATATGGCTAAAGTGTTGAATGTTGCCCAGAAGAATGCTCAAAAAATGAAAGATAATTACATTTCTGTTGAACATTTGTTTTTGGCCCTTTTAAGGGTGGATACAAAAGCTAAAGAAGTTTTAGATAATGCAACTTTTCTAAAATCAGAAAAAGGAGCTGCTACTCTTGATTACGGGAAATTAAATTATGATATTGCTTTAAAGGAATTATCCAAACTTAGAGGTGATCAAAGGATAACTGATCGTAAGCCAGAAACTAAGTTTCAAGTTATTGAAAAGTATGCCTTTAATTTAACTTCAGCAGCCCGGAAAGGAGATTTAGATCCGGTTATCGGGAGAGAAGAAGAAATTAGAAGATTAATGCAGATTATTTCTCGAAGAACTAAGAACAATCCTGTTTTAATCGGAGAGGCAGGAGTAGGTAAAACAGCTATTGTAGAAGGTTTAGCTCAAAAAATTGTTTCTGGTCAGGTTCCCGATAGTTTAACAGGAAAAGAGTTGATTTCTTTAGATTTAGGAGCTTTAGTAGCCGGAACAAGATACAGAGGAGAATTTGAAGACAGAGTTAAAGCCTTATTAAAGGAAGTTAAAAAAGCAGCTGGTCATTATCTACTTTTCATTGATGAATTACATACTTTAGTAGGAGCAGGGGCAGCTAAAGGCTCAATTGATGCTTCTAATTTATTAAAACCAGCTTTGGCTAGAGGAGAGTTGAAAGCAATTGGAGCTACTACTTTAAATGAGTATCAGAAATATGTTGAAAAAGATCAGGCTCTGGAGAGAAGATTTCAGCCTGTTTATATTGAAGAACCTTCTATTGAGGAAACAGTAATGATATTAAGGGGAATTAAGGAGAAATATGAATTACACCACGGGGTTAAAATCAAAGATTCGGCTTTGGTTACCTGTGCCAAATTAGCTAGTCGTTATATTGCTAATAGGTTTCTTCCCGATAAAGCGGTAGATTTGATGGATGAGGCAATGAGTTCTTTAAGATTGGAATTAGAATCAGAACCACCTAAATTAGAGAAACTTAAAAAAGAAATTAACAAATTGGAAATTGAGGAAGAGGCTATTAAGGATGAAAAAGGTAAGAAAAAAAGAAGAAAAGAAATTAAAAAGAAATTAGCTAATTTAAAGGAAAAAGAAAAAGAACTTCAGGGTAGGTGGCAGACAGAAAAAGATTTAATTAACAGGATAAAAGATATAAAAGAAGAAATTGAGGATGCTCGTTTTGAAGCTGAAAGGGCAATCAGTGACGCTGACTTAGAGAAAGTAGCTAAAATAAAATACGGAAAGATTCCTGATCTTGAGAAAGAATTAAAACAGTCAGAAAATAAACTGGCCAGAATTCAGAAAAAAGATTCTATTTTGAAAGGAGAAGTTACCGATGAAGATATTGCTAAAGTTGTTTCTCAGTGGACGGGTATTCCGGTTACTAAATTACTAGAGACAGAAGCTGAAAAATTAAAGAAAATGGAGGACATTTTAAATCAAAGAGTTATCGGGCAGGAAGAAGCCTTGTCAGCCATTTCTAATGCGGTTAGGAGAGGCAGAGCCGGACTTTCTGAAGAAAACAGACCTCTGGGTTCTTTTATGTTTCTAGGTCCGACAGGAGTTGGTAAAACAGAAACAGCTAAAGCTTTAGCTAAGTTTTTGTTTAATGATGAAGATGCTTTAATTAGATTTGATATGTCTGAATACATGGAAAAACATAATGTTTCTAAAATGATAGGATCTCCTCCTGGTTATGTAGGACACGAAGAAGGAAATCAGTTAACTGACAAGATAAGAAGAAGACCTTATTCAATTGTCTTATTAGATGAAATTGAAAAAGCTCATCCGGAAGTTTTTAATATTCTTCTTCAAGTTTTAGAAGACGGAAGATTAACAGATTCTAAAGGTAGAGTGGCTTCTTTTAAAAATACTATTTTGATTATGACTTCAAATGTTGGTTCTGATATCATTTCTCAGAAGGCAGCTTTTGGTTTTGCTAGTAAAGAAGAAAAAGAAGCTAAAAGAGATGAACTGGAGGAAAGAGTAAAAACTGCTTTAAAGAAAGAGTTTAAGCCGGAATTTTTAAATCGAGTTGATGATATTGTTATCTTTAATTATTTAAGTAAGGAAGATGTCCGGGAAATTGTTGATTTAGAAATGGAAAAAGTTATTAAAAGGCTTGCGGCAAAAGATATTAATCTCAAAATGACTAAAAAAGCTAGGAAATTTATAGCTGAGGAGGGATTTGATCAGAAACTGGGAGCAAGACCTATTAAAAGGGTTATCCAAAAGGAAGTATTAGATCCTTTGGCTATGAAAGTTATTTCTGGCGATGTTAAGTCAGGCGATAAAGTAACAGTTAGTACTAAGAAAGGAGAAGTTTATTTTAGAATTCCCAAAAGAAAATGAAAAAAACTATTTCTAATTTAATAGGAATTTTGATAATTAGCATTATTGGAGGGATTATTGCCCAGCAGCTTGTCTGGCCCTGGTTGTTACAGTATTCTTTCTTTGCTCAGTATAAGAAGGAGGAATCTCCTATTCATATTACCGAGCAGGAAAAGATTTATATTGAAGAAAATACTGCTTTGGAAGAAGCAGTTAAAAAGGTGGAAAAGTCTGTTATTGGAGTGAGAACTATTACTGCGGAAGAAGTTCTTGAAGGCTCAGGCTTGATTATTACTTCAGACGGACTAGCTATTACTTTAGCTGAATTAGTTCCACGAGGAGGAGATTTTAGTTTTTATGTTAATGAAGAGTTAGTTTCTTACCAGATATTAAAAAGAGACCTAAAAAATAATTTAGCTTTAATTAAGTTAGGAAAGGAGGATTTAAGTACTCTGGGTTTTGCCGGAATGAATGAAATTAAATTAGGGGAGAGAGTATTTCTTTTGGGTTTTGTTTTTAATGATGAGAACTTAAATAAAGTAGTTAATGAGGGAACGATAAGGTCTTTAGGAGAAGATTTTATTGAAGCTAATATTTTTGAAAAAGCAACTTTGCTGGGTAGTCCTTTGTTTGATGTTAAAGGAAAATTACTAGGTTTAAACTTTATTAACGAAGAAGGAAGAGTGACTACTATTCCTGTTAATAAAATTAAAGAATTTACTGGATTTTAAGTATGAAAATTGCTAGTGAAAAAGGAAACTTTATTTTATTTGATTTTTTTATAACTCTTCTCGTTATTACTTTCGGGCTTTACTTTTTATTCTTGAATTATTGAAAAATGAAAATTTAAGATTATATTTTTTCCTCTTTAAAGGAATATTTATTATTCCTTTTTTTATTTTAAAATTATTCCAGGGGGTGGTTTTTTAGGTAAAAACAGCCTTGGACATGTAAAGTGTTAACATATACTTAACATATATTTAACATGTTAAAATAAAAAATAATAGTTTTTAGCTTAAAAAGATATTAACATGTTAAGTCTTTACATATATTTAACATATTGTTAACATATTAGCTAAGTTAAAAAATATGGAAGAAATATTTAAAATAGAAAAACCAAAGCTTAACGAATCTGAAAAAAAGAAAGCAAAAGAAAAATTTGGCAAATTAAGCCTTAAAGAGTTTAGTAAATACTTCAGAGAAGTTAATGAGCCAAAGTACTTGTATTGGGATAAGATAAAATATAAGAAATGTCCTAGTGGCTTGGAGCCAAAGATGTTTTGGTTTTTGGTCAGGAAATTTCGGGATATGCTTTCAGTCGATACTTTAATTAAAAACAAAAAAGGCAAATACTTTCGTTGGTTTAGGCTACCTTCTACTGAAAAAATATTACATAAGATTGATATTAGTTCGGGAGGACAAATTTTCACCGAAATGTCAACTTTATTAGGAATGAAAAAACAAAAATTTGTGTCAAGGGGGGTATTAGAGGAAGCCATAGCTTCTAGCCAGCTGGAGGGTGCTAACACTACTAGACAAGTAGCTAAAGAAATGATCGCCGAAAATCGAGAGCCAAGAAATAAATCAGAGCGAATGATTTTAAATAACTATAAAATGATGACTGAATTAGAAGAAGATTATAAGAATCAAGATTTGTCTATGGATTTATTACTTGAAATGCATAGAATGTTAACTAAAAAAACAATGAAGGCATCTGAAGTTGGTAGGTTCAGAAAAGATAAAGATAATATAGTGATTTCTCATCCTATTGCTTCTAGAAATTATATTACTTTTATTCCGCCCAAAGAGAGCTTTTTGAAAAAAGAAATAAAGAGATTCATAAAGTATGCCAATGACCAAAATAAAAAGGATGCTTTTTTACATCCTATCATTAAAGCTATTTTTATTCATTTCTGGGTTGGATACCTTCATCCTTTTGTAGACGGTAATGGTAGAATGGCGAGAGCCTTGTTTTACTGGTATTTATTAAGAAAAAATTATTGGACCTTTATGTATTTACCAATATCTACGATTATTAAAAAAGCACCGGCTCAATATGCGATGGCTTATGTTTATTCAGAGCAAGATTCTAGAGATCTAACCTACTTTTATAATTTTCATATTAGAAAAATTGTTCAGTCTTTAGAAGAATTCAATCGGTATGTTGAAAAAACTATATTGGAAAACAAAGAAGTTGACCAATTATTAAATGGAAATTTTAGTTTTAACAATCGACAGAAAAACTTGATTCATTATTTAATTTCGGGGAAAAACAATTATTCTACAGCTACATCTCATAGTACCTTGAATAGAATTTCTAGGCAGACAGCTACTAAAGACTTAAAAGATCTAGAGGAAAAAGGTTTGGTTTATTCTAAAAAAGAAGGCAGATTTGTAAAATATAGGGCGACAGAGAAATTGTTAAAAATGGCACAGATTAGAAGGTAATTCTATTTAGTTATTCGCATTCTGGACCAGTTACAATATTACATGTCGGGTAAGTGTCTTTTTTATTAGAGCAAAAAGTGTTATTGGTCTTTAATTTCTCTATTATTGTTTTTAAATTATTGCAATAATCCTCTTTTGAATCGTCAGGTATTGGAGTTAGAGAACAGCCATAATAATTTTGTTTAATTATTGAGTCAGAAATTGTTATATCTATGCCATCTTGTATGTTGAGGGCAGCGATTTTGATTTTGTGACCAGTGCCACCATGTTTAATGATAGTATTTTCTAAAATGGAGCCTGAGGAATAAAAGTAGAGACCCATCCAATTGTTCCAATGTCCGGCTTCTATCTCTCCATTTTCTTGTGTATCTCCTCCTGAATTGTCATCAGTTAATGAAGTAAAGATAATTTTATTTTCTGGTGTTCCTTGTGCTAATATTTTTCCATAAACATAGATTTTTCTTCCGCTTTTAATTTTGACTATTGTCCCTGGTTTTATAGTTAAAATATTTCCTGATTTTATTTCTATTTTAGATCCTAATATATAGGGTAGGTCTGCAGTCCAAGTTATCGATTTTTTAATTTCGTTCTGGTATGGAGAAAGAACTATACCATTTAAGTTATTGTTTTGAGCCGTATTATTAGAAAATTCAGCAGAACTAGAAAGAGTAGCAAAAATGGGGTTTTTATGATTTTGAAAAGAATTATTTCTTATTTTTGAAAAATCATTGTTTAAATGAATTCCTATCGAATTATTATCAAAAGAACAATTTTCTATTGTTGGGCTTGCTGATTTTACCTCTAGTCCAATAGTATTATTCTTAAAGTTACAGTTTTGAATAGTTGGTTTTCCTCCTTTTATAAATAATCCTGCTGCTTTTCGAGTGGTGGGAGATTCTGTTATATTGTTGAA
>CAYSZX010000007.1:0-20230 GCA_964435835.1 uncultured Candidatus Saccharibacteria bacterium
CACATCTGTCACAAACAATTCCCTTGTAGCGAATTCTCTTGTATTTTCCACAATAGCACTGATAGTCCTTTTCAGGACCAAATATTTTCTGACAAAACAAACCATCCTTCTCAGCTTTCTGAGTTCTGTAATTAATAGTTTCTGGTTTAGTAACCTCCCCATAACTCCAACTTAAAATCTCTTTTGGAGAAGCTATTTTAATCCTTATTCTATCAATATCTTCAACTTTCATTGTTTTCATATTTCTTATTCTTTATCTTTTTTAATTTCTACTCCCAATCCTAAGGCCTTTAACTCATTAATTAATAACTTAAAGGAAGCAGGAGTATTTGGTTTTTCAATTTCCTCCCCCTTGATAATAGACTCATAAGCAGCTGATCTTCCTTTTATATCATCCGCCTTAATAGTTAACATTTCCTGCAAGCTGTGAGCTGCTCCGTATCCTTCAAATGCCCAAACCACCATTTCTCCAACCCTTTGACCGCCAAACTGAGCCTTACCTCCTAATGGCTGCTGAGTAATCAAAGAATAAGGTCCAATAGCTCTCGTATGAATTTTCTTCTCAATCATGTGCTCTAGTTTTAAAACATACATATAACCAACAGTCACATCTTGACTGAAAGGAAGACCTGTTCTTCCATCATAAAGATCGGTTTTACCATTTTTGGCAAAACCTGCTTCTTCAAGCTCTTTTTCAACATCTTCAACTGTAGCTCCCGAAAGAGCAGGAGTAATAGCATGGTAACCAAGCTCTTTGGCCGCCAATCCTAAATGAGTTTCTAAAACTTGTCCTAAATTCATTCTTGAAACAACAGTTAAAGGATTAAGAACCACGTCAACAGGAGTTCCATCTTTTAAGAAAGGCATTTCCTCTCTTGGTAAAACTCGAGTAATAACTCCTTTATTCCCGTGTCTCCCCGATAATTTATCACCAGTTTGAATTTTACTGATATGAGCAACCTCTATTTCAACTCTTTTAATAACTCCTGCGTCCAGCTGATCTCCCAATTCTCGAGAAAAAACCTTAACCCCAATTACCCTTCCTCTTTTTCCGTGTTCCATTTTCAATGAAGTGTCTTTAACCGCTTTAGACTTTTCCCCAAAAATAGCTTTCAATAATCTTTCCTCAGAAGTCGCTTCTTTTTTCCCTTTAGGAGAAATTTTACCAACTAGAATATCATTAGTTTTAACTTCAGCTCCAATTCTAACAATTCCTTCTTCATCTAAATCTTTTAGTTTTTCTTCTCCGACGTTAGGAATATCACTGGTAGTAATTTCAGGCCCTCTTTTAGTTTCTCTAACATCACAACCAAAAACCTCTATATGGGTAGAGGTAAAAACGTCATCCTTAACCAACCTGTCAGAAATCAAAATCCCATCTTCAAAATTAGTTCCTCGCCAAGACATAAAGGCAACTAAAACATCCTTGCCTAAAGAAAGATAACCATTAGAAATAGCACCTCCGTCAGTTAAAACTTCCCCTTTCTTAACTTTTTGTCCTAACTCAACAATTGGTCTTTGATGGAAACAAGTATTTTGATTGGTTCCGATAAAATTTTCCAACTCATAATTTATTGTATTTTTCCCCTTAACTTTAATATGTTTACCGTCAACTTCTATAACTTCTCCTTTTTCTTCAGCTAAAATTATTCTTCCCGAATCTTCCGCAACCCTTTTTTCCGGACCAGTCATAACTAGAGGAGGTTCAGGATTAATAAGAGGAACCGCCTGTCTTTGCATATTAGAACCCATTAAAGCCCTGTTTGCATCATCGTTTTGAAGAAAAGGAATAAGAGAAGCAGCAATAGAAACCTGTTGCTCGGGAGCAACATCAGTGTATTCAATTTCTTTTTTCTTCATAATCTTAGGCTCCCCAGCTTTTCTTCCTTCTAATTCATCTTTCTTAATTTTTCTTTTTTTATCTACAGGAATTCTTCCTGCCGCTATATTATAATCTTCTTCTTCATAAGCATTTAAAAATTCCATTTCAGATAAAACTTTACCGTTTTCAACTTTAAAATAAGGAGTTTCCAAAAAACCATATTTATTAATTCGAGCAAAAGAGGCTAAATGATTAATTAAACCAATATTTCCACCTTCTGGACTCTCAATAGGACAAACCCTTCCGTAATGAGAGGGCTGAACATCTCTTACATCAAAGCCAGCTCTTTCTTTAGTTAAACCGCCGGGTCCAGTAGCAGTTAATCTTCTTTTATGTTCTACTTCAGCTAAAGGATTTAAATTATCCATAAATTGAGAAAGCTGACCAGAAATAAAGAATTGTTTTACAATAGCCATTACTGGCTTAGGATTAATTAACTGTTGAGGTGATAAAGTATTAATATCCAAAGTAGACATTCTGTCTCGAGCAATCCTTTCCATTCGAACAAAACCAATTCTTAAACGACTTATTAAATATTCAGTAAATGGTCTCACTCTTCTACTACCTAAATGATCAATTTCATCAGGTTTAGCATTAGGATCATTATTTAAACGAATAATTTCTCTCATTACAGCCACTAAGTCATCAGCTGATAAAACTCTTTCCTCTAAAGAAACATCAACATTTCTTGTTTTATGAGGATTTGTTTCAGGTAGCCTTGACCACATTCTCCATCTTCCAACTTTTGATAAGTCATATCGTTTAAAATCAAATTTCTTTTCAATTAATTCTCTGGCTGTTTTAGTTGTTGCCATATCACCTGGTCTTAACCTTTGATAAATAGCAACCATTGCTTCAGCTTCATTATTGCTTGGATCTTTTTTAAGAGTTTCTTCAATATAATCTACTCTTCCTTTATTAACATCTTCAAATTTCTCTTTAATAGAAAGTTCATCTTCAATGCCAAAAGCTCTCAACAGGGCAGTAGCTGCAACCTTTCTTTTTCTATCAATTTTAACCCAGATAACACCGGAGGAATCAACTTGAAATTCCACCCAAGCTCCTCTGTCAGGAATAACTTTAGCTCCAAATGTATCTCCTCTAGCTCTTTCTTTAAGAAAAAAGAACGCTCCTGGAGAGCGAATGAGCTGCGAAACAGCTACCCTTTCAATACCGTTGACAACAAAAGTTCCTCTCTTTGTTTGGAGAGGAAAGTCGCAAAGAAAGATTTCTTTGGTTTTGGTTTCTTTAGTTTTAAGATTAACAAGCTTAACTTTAACAGTTAAGGGAGCCTCATAAGAGTCTTTGTTTTGTTTAGCTTCAAGGTCTGTTTTGTATTTTGGCTGACCTAATTTATAGTCTGAAAAATAAAGTTCAAACTCTTTACCAGTATAATCTTTAATAGGAGAGATTTCTTTAAGAAGATCCTTAAAATTAACATCCCAAAATTCCTCCCATGAGTTTTTCTGAAGTCTTAAAAGATAGGGTAAGGGTTGAGAAATTTTAGATTTGGCAAAGTTCTTTAATTCTAATTTTGACATAAAGATAGTGTGTTAAAAACTAAAAAGTTAAAAAAACTAATAAAATAGCTCAAAATACCCCTATCAAACATAAAGGGGTATGCTTTTTCAAAAAATATTTACAATAGATTAATAATCAAATTTACGATTATTTAATTATTATGGTATTAATTGTAATTATTCCTGAGAGAATGTCAAGTTTACTCTTCTAATTGTTCTTTTATTTCTTCAATTTTAACACTCACCTGTTCATTATTAGGATTTAACTCAGCTACTCTCTCAAAAGCAGCAAGAGCTGTTTCTAAATTGTCTTTTCCTTCATAAGCCAGACCTAGATAATAAAGAGCATTAGAATCATTAGGAGAAATCTGAATAACCTCTATAAAGTAAGAAATAGCCAAATCCAGTTCATCTTTATTATAATAAAGTCTGCCTAATTGAAACTTTGTATCAGATATCGTAGGAAATCTTTCTTCTACTTTCTTTAATTCTTTTATTGCCTGATCTACATCCTCTTCTTCATATGATAAAGCTTCTAATAAATAAGCGTTAAAATAATTTGATTTTAGTTCCTGAGCTTTATTATAATTTTCTCTTGCTTTTTCTATATCCCCAGAATTAGCATATAATTTACCTATTTCTGTATATAAGGTAGGATTCTTTTTATCTAATTCTAAAGCTTTCTGAAAAGCTTCTATTGCTTCATCGAAAGAACCCTGAATATCTCTTCTAACTACTCCGATGGTTTCCCAAGCAGCAACGCGATTACTAAATTCCTCTTTTAAAATTTCAACCTCTTCAAGAATCTTATTAATCTTTCCTTGAATAACCATCATGTCTTGTTCCTCATCAGGCTTACCATATTCTTCAAAAGCCTGAGATAAATAAACTCGAATTAATGAGGTTTTGTAAGAAATTCTATAAGGATTTTGCTCTATTGCTTTTTGCAAATGAGAAATGGAAGTGTTTAAGTTATCAGATTGTTGAGCTTTAACAAAATAAACATCAGCTATTACTTCTCTGGTTGTAAAATAAAGACCACCAATAACAGTTAAACTAAGAAGAATTAAGACAACAGAAAAACCTAAATTGAATTCAGGTAATTTGTCTGAAGAAAGAGTTTTCTGAATAGTAAACTTCTTAGAAAGAGAATCTTTCCAAGCAAGAGCTCCCAAGCCAAGAATAAACCAATTAAGAAAAGCTAAGGCAGTATTCTGATAATAAACAAATTGACTAGCCAAAACAGCCGTTAAAGCAGCAATATAAGGAAGAGCCTCTTTCTTTTTTTCTAAAGTAAAGAATCCATACAAAGAAAAAACAATCAAAAGAGAATAAGAAAGAGTTCCTAAAACACCTGTTGTTGCTAGTAGTTCAGAAACATAATTCCCAGCTTTGCTTAATCTAGAATCCCAAAGAACACTTTCTTCATTAAATTCAACAGGTCTGTTTTTTAAAAAGTCGTTTCTCCAAGTTCCAAGACCAGAACCAATTAAAGCTTCTTTAGTACCCTCCCCAACTGTATTGAAAGCAATATCATAAGAAAACCTTTCTTCTAAATATTGCTCTTCAGGAAAATTAAGAAAAGCGTTAGTCCCTAAATCAATCCAAAGAAATAAAGCAGCAATAATAATTAAGAAAATAGGCAAAAGAAGCTGATTAATGTTCTTTTTAAAAGAACCAACTAACAAAGCAAAAAAAGTGAAAACAGATAAACCAGCCAACAAAACTATCCAAGCAGAATTAATATCTAAAAGAACTAACAAAAACAAAGAACTGAACAATAAAATTTTCAAGAAATTTCCTTTTATCTTTAAACTTGAACAAGTAATTATTCCTGTTAACAAAACCATCACAGTAGCAACAAAAACAGACAAACCTTCTAAAGAAAAGGAGATTGGATTAAAAATTCTTTGCTCAATAGAAATGTTTTCAATATTTAATTTTTTTCCTATCCCTAAAACAGAAAAATAAGACACCAAAAGAACAATAAAGAAAACAGTAAAAAATATTTTTAATAATTTCTTAACCTGAAAACCTTCCTCCTTAGCTCCCATTCCTCTAATTAAAAAATAAACAATTCCCAAAGATAAAGTAGCAATCAATCCATTTGAAAAAATTCCGTAGGAACCAAATAAAGAAATATAAGTATCAAGAGAAAAAATAGTAGACAGAACTCCTATCACTAAAAAAAACAAAACCGATAAGTCTAATAAATTAAGATTAAAACTTATTTTTTTGTCCTTTAAAATAACTTTTACGCTCCAAGCCAAAAAACTAAGTGAACCTAATAAAACTAATAACTGATACTTACTAAATTCAAAAGGTGAAGATGCAAAGGGGAGCCAAAAAACAGGCAAAAGAAAAGTTAAAACAAATAAACATTTCTTTAAAAATCCCTGAAGAATACTCTCTTTTGAACCATTTTCAGAATCAGAATTCTTGACTTTCATCGTGCTTTCGTTAGCCATATTTTAATTAAAAATTAAGATTATTAATGATTAGCTAATTATAGCATTAAAAAACAAAGAAACTCAAATATTTACAAAAAAAGAGTGGCTTTTTTGTTTAAAAACCACTTAATTATTATTTAAAAATAGTCTATCCACCGCCTTTTCCGGATCTATTCTTGTAATGCCACCACAAGGACAAATCCCAAAAATTTTATTGCTTTTCTTGTCTTCAATAAATTCCCCTTTAACAATCCTCCCTTTTTTTAAAACAGAAAGTAAATTTTCACATTTCTTACAAAACAACAACTTTTTATCACCTCTTAAGTTAAGTTTCTATCTTTATTATAAACCCAAATCAATTCTGGTCAATTACTATTTCTTTTAATACTTTGAAGAATGCCAATCCCCGAGAAAAAAGTTATTAATCCCGACCCGCCATAACTAACAAAAGGTAAAGAAATACCAATAATTGGCAGGTAACCAATATTCATCCCAATATTAATAAACACCTGGCTTAAAATAAGGATAGCAAAACCAATTGAAAAGAAACGATAAAAATTAAATCTAGTTTTAATTGCTATTCTAATAATTCTCCAAATTAAAACCACGAATAAGGATAATAAAAGAATAACTCCGATTAATCCTGTTTCTTCAGCTAAAGCAGCAAAAATAAAATCTGTCTGTGGTTCAGGCAAATAACCATATTGAGTCTGAGAGCCCTTGCCTATTCCCTGACCAAACCACCCTCCCGAACCAACGGCGATTTTAGCTTGTCTTTGATTCCACCCAATATCTAAAGGATCAGAAAGATGAGGCATTAAAAAGTCTACTATTCTTTCTTTCTGATAATCTTCTAAAATAGTAGACCAAGCAAGAACAAAAAACAAAACACCACACAAAACCAGAATAAAAAAATGCCGAAGTTGAATCCCCGAAACAATTAAAATTCCCACCCATAAAGTAATTAAAACCAAAACAGAACCTAAATCAGGCTGAAAGAAAATTAAAACAGAAGGAATGGCTATATAAATACCAGAAATAATAATATGGATGATATTATACATTTCAACGTGCCGAGAAGAAAAATATTTAGCTAAAAGAAAAATCAAAATAAGTTTAGTGAATTCAACAGGATCAAGAGAGAATAAACCTATCTTATACCAAGACTTCACTCCTCTGATTGTTTCAGCAAAAATATATAAGCCTCCTAATAACAAGCAACAAACAAGATAAGAAACTAAAATAATGTAACCACTTTCTTTTAAAAAAGCCCAATTAACAAAACTCAAAACAAACATTGAAAAAAGACTAATTATTAAAAAGAAAATTTGTTTTTTAAAAACAGAAAAATTATTACTATTTTCCGCATAACCATAAAGAGAAAGAAGCCCTAAACTAGTTAAAAGTAGGGCCGTAATAATTAAAACCCAATCCATTTTTTTAAAACAAGAAAGTAAATACCTCATTTCTTTAAATCATTTCAAATATTATTTTTACAATAAATCCAGAAATTGATTTTCTTGAATAATTTTAACATCTTTCTTTTTTGCTTCCTTTAGCTTAGAGCCTGGATTTTCGCCGACCACTAGATAATCTGTCTTTTTAGAGACAGCCCCAAGCACACTACCGCCTAATTTTCTAATTTTATCCTTAGCTTCCCGCCGAGTCATTGAATCTAGGCTACCGGTTAAAACAAACTTTAAACCTTCAAATTTAGAGCTTTCTTGTTTTGGTTTTTTAATTTTAACCCCCTGTTTTTTCAATTCCTCAATTAATTCCAAGTTTTTTTCCTTATTAAAAAAATCGGCAATTGACTGAGCTACAACTGGACCAATATCTCTTATTTTTTCTAATTCTTCGGAGCTAGCTTTTTTTAACTTTTTTAAAGATTTAAACTCTTGAGCTAAATCTCTAGAGGTCTGTTCCCCCACGTTTCTAATCCCTAAAGAATAAATAAATTTACTTAAATCAATTTCTTTACTATTTTCAATAGAATCCAACAAATTTTCCGTTGCTTTTTCACTATAACCTTCCAAGGAAATAACATCTCCTTTTTTTAATTTGAAAAAATCAGCTGAAGTAGAAACTAAATTGTTTTCTGCTAATTTATCGATATTTTTAGAGCCAAGACCAACAATATCAAAACCTCCCTTAGAAGCAAAATGATGCAAGGATCTTCTTTTTCGGTCAAAACAATCTGGATTAGGACATCGCCAAACCACATCTTCTGTTTTAACTAGTTCCGTTCCACAAGAAGGACATTTTTTAGGTATTTTAATTTCTTTTTCATCTCCAGTTCTTAATTTAGTAAAAACTTTAGTAATAATAGGAATAACGTCCCCCGCTCTGGCCACAGAAACCGTATCCCCTATTTTCAATCCTAATCTATCTATCTCGTCGAAATTATGAAGAGTAGCTCTTGAAACTGTTACCCCATCAATTTCTACCGGCTTTAAATCAGCCACTGGAGTAACTGCTCCGGTTCTTCCTACTTGCAAAGAAACATCTTTAACAATTGTCGTTGCTTCAGAAGGCGGAAATTTAAATGCTCTTACTCCTCTTGGGCTTTTACCCACCCTTCCTAATTTTTTAAAAATCTTATTATTATTAACACTAATCACTACCCCGTCAATTAAGAAAGGATAATCTTCTCTTTTATCCTTTACCTTTTTCCAATAATCAACAATTTCTTCTAAATTTTTACATTCCTTTCCTTTATCAGTATTAAAACCTAAATTTATAAGAATTTGGTGTTCTTGAGAATGTTTTTCCTGATTTAAATCTGTTACTAATTTATAAGCTAGAAATTTTAAAGGACGAGAAGCAACAATTTTAGGATCAAGCTGACGAATTGTTCCAGCTGCTAAATTTCTAGGATTAGAAAAAGTATCCTCACCTTTTTCTTTCATTTCTTCATTTAATTTTTCAAAATCTTCCTTTCCAATATAAACTTCTCCTCTAACTTCAATTCTGCCGTCTTTAATTTTATCGCCAACCTTCTCCTTTATATCCGCTGACAACTCTTCTTTCTGATGAATTCTTAATTCTAAAGGAATACTTTCTATTGTTTTTATATTTTTAGTAACGTCTTCGCCAACTTGCCCATTACCTCTAGTCGCTCCTCTTTTTAAAATTCCTTTTTCATAAATTAAAGAAAGAGCTAAACCATCAATTTTTAACTCAGTAAAATAATGGAAATCTTTAGAAGTAAGCCTTTTTAAATAATCCTCCCATTGTTCTAATTCTTCTTTAGAAAAAACATCTTCTATAGAAAGCATTGGAATTTCATGTTCTACTTTTTCAAATTTATCAAGAGGCTCTCCTTCTACTCTCTGAGTAGGAGAATTAGGAGTTTTAAGCTCAGGATATTCTTTTTCCAGTTTATAAAGTTCATGCTTTAAAGAATCTAAAGCATCTTCAGAAATTTCTTGCCTGTTTAAAACATGATAAAGATAACGATGATGTTTAATCACCTTCTTAAGCTTTTCTATTCTTTTTTTAGCTTCTTTTTTATTCATTAGTAAAAAGCTTCCATTGCTCTTTTAGTCCCCTTATAAGTCCCAATTGAAGTAATACAATAATGATCAGCACTACAACCAGGATCCGAAGGTTCGGTAATAGTTATACTATAAGTTGCCTCACTTCCGTCAGAAAAAACTACTACTCCGCTGGTTGAAGTAGGGGTTTCTTCCACCATTGCTTCTTCAATTCCATGGTCAGCTGCATAAAAAGCCACCACCACATCACCAATTCCTTGCATTGCTTGAGATTGTCTAATAGCAATATTGCTTGAACCTAAAGCAATAGATAAAACAACACTTAAAATCATAACTGCTAACAAAATAGAAACTCCTTTTTCTGATTGAAAATTATCCATAATTAATAGCTTACATCTAAATTTCTTTGAGAAATAGAGGTATGAACATTCATACCAGGCAAATTCTCACTTTTTGCAATACGGAAAACTATTGTCACTCTAGGTTGAAGATTATCAGTCTGACTTTCCCCGAAAAGACGAAATTGGGGATGGGTAATTTCTAAATCATCGGGAGTTAAATAACTTCCTGAGCTCAAATTAGCACTAGTCCCATCAGTAGATTTCTTTTGCATAATCCGATTATCAACCACAGAATATTCCTGACAATAGCCTTGATAATCCAAGAATCTTATCTTAGAAGTATCACCCCCAGGATTTTCATAATTATAACCTGAACTAATACAATCGCCCGTGCTGTCTTTCCGAGCCATTCTAATAGCTCTACCTATATACTCCATAGCATGAGAAGTATTATCAACTGTTTCACCTAAAGCTAAAGTCATATTTTGATTCCTTAAGGAAAGAACAAACAAGCCGGTTGGTCCAGCCACAATAATTCCAAAAACAGCAACAGCAACTACAATTTCAATTAATGTATAACCTTTACTTTCCATACCAATTAGTAATTGTTTCTTTTATCTCTAGATCATGATCTCTTCCCCCTACCTCCCAATTAACCAGAACAATAACATCGACTGTATTAGTTGTACTAGAAAGAGAAATCTTTCTAGTAAAATGAGTTACGTCTCCCGAACTATAATTAAAAAAACCGTCATTATCTACACGCAGGTAAGTAGGATCATCATTGGCGCCTAAAGCTCTGTCTGTCAAATCAGTAGTTGAATAATCTAATTCATAATCTCCTTCTCCTTCACCAAGATAAGTAAGCCAGCTTGTTGAAGTAGCAGCCCTAGACTCCAACCAAGCAGCATCTCTCAAATTCTTAACTATTTCAACTCCTTCTTGAGCTAAAAAGGAAGCTGTTAATCTAGATCTTACATCATAAACAGTAGAAAGAGTTTGATAAACCAAAGAAAAAGAACCCCCTACTCCAACAGTTAGGATAAAAATAGCAGTAATAACCTCAATTAAACTAAAACCTTTTTCCATAATTAATCAATATCAATTAAACCAACTGTATTTATTGTTATCTCTTTTGTATTCCCATGTAAATTCAAAGTAATAGTTACTTCATCATAGCTTTGGGAACTAGGTCCTACTATTCTAATAATAGGATCAGGAGGATAAAAAGTAATACTACAAGATTCAGTAGAAGTAGTATCAAAAGAAATATTAGAAATATAGACTTCTGTTTCTAAAGACATTGTCTCAATAATTTCTGGAAAGGTAGTAGTAGCCGTCGCAGCAGCACAACTAGTAGCATTCCCGCCTGAATCGTATTCTTTATCACCATCACAATCACCAAACAAAGTATAAGAGTTGGGTCTAGTAGAAGTGGATGTATAAAAATAAACACCATAACCTCCGCTCGGAAATGTTTCTCCAAAAGTTACAGGAGTATCTTTTCCTATCATAGCCATATTCTCAGCCTTTCTTATATCTTGAGCTAATTTATTAGCAGACCTTACTAAAGTAAACTTAGTTTCCCCCGTATTGTAACCACTTAAAACAATAGTGCTAAGAGCAGCAATAATAGAAACTATAACTACCAGTTCTAATAAGGTAAAACCTTTTTCTTCCATATTTACTCAATTGGAGCAATTTCCTGCCATTCTGGCAAAGGAATAGTAATAATAAGATCGTGATAAGTGGTATCGGTTCTATCAATATCATCTGTCACTTCTAAAGTTACCGTTCCGCCACCTTGTTCAAAGGTAGCTGAAGTGTTTTGTTTGTTCGCATAAGTAATTTCAGAAGGAGTTCCTTTTTCAAATGTCCAGTGATGAGAAGTAGTAGTTGCTGCAGTTTGAGAAGGTTCTGACAAATCTCTAAAGTAAACTATTTCTCCTTCCGAAACATTTAGACCATCACAAGACTTCCAAAGCCTTTCTTCTTCATCGGGATCTAAGGAACAATCAAAAGCAGCCACAACATCATCTCGGATTTCAAAATCAGCAGTTGAAGTAGCAGTAGCTCCCTTTTCATCTTCAACTTCTAGTTTTACATAGTAAAAACCTGCGCTCATTTGAGTTGTAGGTAACGTAAAGTCATTCATTGCATCATCACCAGTATAAGGTTCATAACTATCATCATAAACTGTTCCGTCTTCATAGAAAATAGACCAAGTTGACTGAGCTATATGATCATTATTATCAACATTAGTAGAATCATCATCGGTTGATTCATTTGTAAACTTGAACACACAATTCCCATTATAGGCAACACTTGTTCCGTCCGGCTCACAAGAAGATCCAGTACCACACTCACTTGCATCACAACCAATATCAGCAACTGGGGTATGGTTTTTAGTAACATCAATTGAGGTTGTAGCACTATCAGACCAGTCCCCATCATTATCTCTGGCTTTTGCTTCCGCTGTGTAGGTAGTGGTTGTTCCTTCTTCTGCTTCTGCACCTGGACCTTCATATTCATGAGAATAAGAACTATTAACAGTTTGAGTTATGCCCCCATCACCAAAAGTAAACTCATAATAATCAATACTCCCATCCGTATCAGTAGCTGTAGTCTCTAAAGAAACATCCAAAGGACCTACTCCGACACTAGGATCAGCAGTTAAAGAACTACAAACAGGAGGATTATTACAATCTGGATCGTCTTCGGTAATAGTTGGTTCACAAGGATCTCCAGATCCAGTGTCAGTATTACAAGTACCATCTTCACAAAGACCATAAGTAGGATAATCATAATAATCAGAACCTTCACAACCATCCATAGAACAATAACAGTCATAATCCGAACTGCAACCTTCGTCACTACATTCACCCCAAGTACAATCTTCCTGACAAGTTTGTTCGCCCCCATCTCCACAACTTTGGGTAGTTCCTGCTTCACAATCATCAGTTGGACAATCAGGCCAAGTACTATCATCCTGACATTCAATCTCATATTCACAACCATGACTTGAACTACAAGTAGTAGTTGCTCCTGAACTACAACTTCCTGCTATAGTAACATCTCTCGTATCTTCAGCGCTTGAGCTTCCTCGATCAATTTCTGTTTTTGCAGTGGAACTAGTACTATAGTCACAAGTATCAGTAGCAGTATAAGTTTCAACTGATTGATTTAAAGCTTCTAAATCCCAAGCACCATCATTTAAACAATCAAACCTATAATTTATTGTTCCAAACATAGTTCCTGAAATAGTATCTATTAAGTCTGCATTTTCAATAGGATCAGAACTAAAAGAAGGATCAACCTCTAAATCGACGGAAAGAGTAGGATCTTTTACCTTAACATCAATTGTTTCAGTATCACTTCCTGAATCAGAAGAAGCAGTTACTGACACTGTATAAGTAGCAGCTGTATTATAGTGATGATGAGGGTCTTCACTTGTTGAGTCTGTTATTCCATCTTCATCAAAATCCCATTCATAACTAATAGTATTTCCTTCGGGATCATAAGCAGTAACATCAAATTTAACACAACAACCATCCTGAGTAGTATATTGAATACAACAATTTATCTGATCAGTACATTCTGTATTTGGAGTATCACAATGAGCAGAAAAAGAAGTTAAATCACTAATGTAAGTTGAAGTTGCCTGACCAACTTCAAAAGTAGTTTTAGATTCATTAGAACTAATATTGCCAGCTACATCTCTACATCTAAAGAAATTATTGTAATAAGTACCAGGCTCATCAAATTCATGTTCAACTGTTGCTGTACAGCTTGTTGTGCACCCTGAAACATCTACCTCTTCATCGGACTGCCATTCACTATCAAAATAGAAACCACAAGCACCTATATCTAAATTATCAGTAACATCTGATTTAATAGTATAAGTATTACCAGCCGTTACTTCTACAGGATCAGGATCTGATTCAGTAATATAAGGAGCATCAGGAACAGGTTCTGTCCAGTCAATACTAAGAAGAACATTTTCTGTTGCTTCATTTCCTACTACATCTTCCGCATAAAGATAAACATAACAATATTCCTCTCCTTGATATTGACATCCATCAGGATCATCAACAGGAACAGTTACTGTTTCATAATCTGGATCTCCACATACTCTATCAAAAACACTAGAACTGTCCCAGCTAGAACCGTTGTAGCTGTAAATCTGATAGGTACAATTATCTAATCCCGAAGAATCTTCATCTATATAATCAACATCAAAAGCTGCCATTTGCCAAGAATTATCTGAAGGTGAAAGAATACTAATGGAAGGAGGAGTGCTCTCAAGAGTAACCGCATAATCAGAGCTCGTACAAGAACCATCAGTTTCACAATTAGAAGAAAGCCATCCTATAACCTCATCTCCCCAAGCATAACCTTCAAATTCTTGATTCTCTGAAGATTTGGCAATACCATAATCCGAAGTAGTTGTGCTTAAACTAACCCAACCGTCCCAGCCATCTCCATAAGATAAAGCTCTACACCAGCCAGATAATTCATAAGTATCTAAATCAACTTGAGCAATAGGATCACTCTCACTCCCATCATTAAATGGAGCGGCTGGCGGATTTCCAGCGTCACCCCTATTAAAAGTAATCCAGCCAACGTTTTCTGACCAAGCATAACCACTCATATCCCCATCTGCTTCACTAAAATCCACTCCATAATCAGAACTAGAACAAGTTCCCTCATCAGTACAATTAAAACTAACCCAGCCAACGTTTTCTGACCAGGCATAACCAGAAAGAAGATCATTACTATTAGCTCTTATCACTCCAAAAACAGAAATAAGACCTAAAAAAATTATTAAAATTATTTTCAAAAAAGATTTCATTAATAAAAAATTATTTATTTTCTTCTTTTTCTGTTTCTTTTTGAATTACCAACCAATGATAAAGGTATAAGGGTAAACCAATAACAACTTGAGATATGATAGAAGAAAACTCTTCTTGCCTTCGAACACTAACATAGTCAATTTTCTCATTTTTTTCTTTCCATTCTTCATAATCCTCTAAAAAATTACGCATTGATTCTTTTTCTGATTCTGTAAAAGAATCAGATTCTTCAGCTCCTTCAATTTTTTCTAAATGAGGAGTAGAAATATATCTTTGTTGATTCAATCTGGTCTGCTCATCAATATCTTTAAAAACAAAGGTTTTTAAACCTAAGTCTAAAGCTCTAATACCAGCTATAATAACAATAATTAAACCAGCTAAAGCAAAAAGATAAAGATAAATTGTTCTAATAAGAGGAAAATGTTTTTTCTTGTTTAATTCTTCCATTTTATTAATTAATTTTTATTATTTAAGTAATTATAACTAAAATTACTTAAAAATGAAAATAATTGCTACAATTAAAAACAATGAAAAACAACGATAAAATAATCTTAGTCGACAAACCAAAAGGAATAACTTCTTTTGATGTTATTAGAATTTTAAGAAAAATGTACAATAAAAGAAAAATGGGCCACTCAGGCACATTAGATCCTTTAGCTACTGGTTTAATGATTATCGGAATAGAAGAAGGAACAAAACAATTAAAATATCTTATTGGATTAAATAAAGTTTATAAAACTTCCATTCTGTTAGGAAAGAAAACCACAACTGGAGATATGGAAGGAAAAGTAATTAAAGAACAAAAAGTTAAGAAAATAAACATTAAAAAAGTAAAAGATATTCTAAAAAATATAACGGGTAAAATAACTTTACCTGTTCCTGTTTATTCAGCAGTAAAAGTTAATGGCCAACCATTATATAAGATAGCAAGAAAAAAAGGCTACCAAGCAGTAACCCCTCCTAAGAAAGAAATGGAAATATTTTACATTAAACTAAAAAATCACCATCCAGAAGGTGATTATTATATCTTAAAACTAGAATTAAAAGTTAGAAGCGGTACTTACATCAGATCTATAGCTGAAGAAATAGGGAAAAGATTAAATCTTCCAGCAACAGTAAAAGAATTAAGAAGAACAAAAATAGGAAAATTCAAAATTGAAAACGCTATCAGGCTATAAGGAGCCATTGGCAATAAAAGCAAGATAAGCAGTAACTAAAATAATTGTCGCCACTACAGCTCCAGCTAAAAAACCAGCTAAAGAAGAAGCTAAAAGTTTTCCTATCTTAAACTTAAACTCCCTTTTTTCGCTTGAGATAAAATCTCTGACAACTTTATTAAAATTCATAATATTTAGTTAATTATAATTAAAAATTATTAAGAATACAACTAATCTCCGACTTTTATTCTAATTACATCACCATCCTGGACTACATAATCTTTACCGCTTATTCTAATTAAACCTTTTTCTCTTGCTTCATTTATTCCTCCCACCTCTATTAATTCCTTCCAATTAATAACTTCAGCTTTAACAAATTTATCTTCGAAATCACTATGAACTACTCCCCCTGCTTGAGGAGCTTTAGTTCCCTTTGTTATTGTCCAAGCTCTGGTTTCGTCTCCTTTAATAGTAAAGAAAGTAATCAAACCTAATAACTCATAACATTTTTTAATTAAATTATCTATTTTAGATTCCAAAGGTAAACCATAAGATTTCCTTTCTTCTGGTTTTAAATCCACAGCTTCCGCTTCAGTTAAAATATCAACTACTAAAAAAGGTAAGTTTTCTTTTTCAAGTTTTTTAATAATTTCAGGATTAACCTCTCCTTCTTTATTCAATAAATATAATCTCTTTTTTAAAGTAAGTAACTGAAAACTCTTAAGTAATTTCTTTTCTTCTTCCTCCCAATCTTTTTCATTTAGAAGTTTCCCCTCCTCAAGAAGATCTTTAGCTTTCTTTAAAATATCTAATTTCTTAACAACTTCCTTATCATCTGACTTAGTCTTTTGTAGCCTTTTTTCAATAGTTTCTAAATCTTTTAAAATCATTTCCGTGTCTAATATTTCTTTCTCTGTAAAAATATCTATTTTAGATAAGGTATTAGCTACTTCCTTATTTTTAAAACAACGCAAAACATAAAGAACAATATCAGTTTCTCTAATATTGGCTAAAAACTTATTCCCTAATCCTTCTCCTTTACTAGCTCCTTTAACTAAACCAGCGATATCAACAAACTTTACTGTTGTGTAAATCTTTTTAGAAGAATTAGTTAATTGATGTAATTTATCCAATCTTTCATCAGGAACAGTTACTATTCCAACATTAGCTTCAATAGTACAAAAAGGATAATTAGAACAATCAACTTGTTTTTTAGTTAAACCTTTAAATAATGTAGATTTTCCTACATTAGGTAAGCCAACAATACCAACTGATAAAGACATAATTTTTATTCTTTTTGATAAATAATTTTTTCATCTTTTAAAACCCTATCTTTCGACAAAGAATGAATAGAATTATAAGTTAAGAGGCCTATTTTTCTTCCCAGCTTCTTCTTTATTTCTCCTATTTTCATAACTCTATTATAGTCAACTTTAATAGTAATCCCTGTTTCTATTATACTCAACTATAATAGAAAAGCATAGATTAACTTAAATTTGCTTTAAAATTTTAAAATCGTCTATTAAAACATCTTTCATGTTTGCATTGTAAATAGCAACAGCCGGATGATAAAGGGGAACTAGTTTTAAATCACGAAAAACAGTCTTAATATTAAAAACCTTTCCGTGAATTTTACTTATTAAATCAATCTGATCATCTAAATTATATTTTTTCATTAAAAAATTCATAGCGTGTCTTCCTAAAGGAGACAAAACACGAGGTTTTATAGCTTCTATTTGTTTTTCTAAATAAGGAGTGCAAGCCTCTAACTCTTCTGAATTAGGATCTCTATTATCAGGAGGACGACATTTCAATAGATTACAAATATAGACTTCTTTTCTTTTAATTCCGGCTGAATTTAATAATTCATCTAAAAACTGGCCAGCCTTTCCGCAAAAAGGAATTCCTGTTTTGTCTTCTTGAGCTCCTGGAGCTTCTCCAACAAAGACAATATCAGTATCATGACTACCCTGTCCAACAACAGGTAAGTTCCTTGTCTTATATAAAGGACACTTTTTACATTCAACAACATCTTCCTTTACTTTTTTTAATATAGCTTCTTTATCCTTGGCCATATTTTTTTATTATAACAACTTTAATTTAATTAAAAAAATAGAAAAGGTAATATAATTTAAGAAATACAGTTTTTTAGAAAAGACTAATAATATTAAGTTTAACAAAAAAGATTAATTAAACTACCTTTCTCCTTTTAATAATCTTTCAAAAGCTTCTAGGTTTCCCATAGCATCATTAACCGGATGATGATCATGAGGAGTAACTCTCAATCTCTTCCATCCCTGCGAATTCATGAAATTTCCAATAAGGCCAGCGTAAAAATCACCTATTCTTCTACCAGAATAACCAAATGGATTTTTACCAATTAATTTCCAAAAGTAATCATTAATCCACTGCCAATCAAAGGCAGGATTATCACTAACAAAAATTGGATGTTTCTCTGTATTTTCTACAACCCATTTATCAAACTCTTCAAAAACTTCTTTTTGTTCTTTTAATGTTTTATCTTCTAATTGACCATGAAAGGTAGCTTTCGAAGGATAAGCTACTGCTCCAAATTCAGTGAGCTTCCCGGTACTTGGTGATTTACCTTTTGCTTCGCAATCAACAAAAATTAAATCCTTAATATTATCTTTTATCATATTTAATGTAATTTTAACCAAAGAAGTAATTTTTAATAGAAAATTTAAATTGTTCTACAAACAAGTCTTTAAACAATCTCAAATTGTCTTGTTCATAAAACAAAATCATAGATTTTTTGTATTCGGCTTCATCTATACTTCTGTAAGACAAAGGGCAAATATCGTAAGCTAATAATATTGCATTCCCTAATAAACGAGCAGTTCTTTTGTTCCCGTCTTCAAAAGGTTGAATATAGGATAAAATAGAAATAACTAAAACAGCTTTAGAAAAACAATTTTCTGTTTTATTAATTTTTTTAACCATCTTTTCCATTGCTTCTCTAATTTGATGTTGATTATCTAAAGGAATATATTTTGTACCAATAATACCTACTGGTTTCTTACGAATCCCCTTTTCAACACCAAGACCATCAACAATTAAAGAATGGATACTTCTAATCTTTCCTAAACTAATTTCTTTAAAATTATTTTTCTCATCAATTATGTAATCAATTGCTTTTTTATGATTTAAAATCATAATAGCTTCTTCTTTTTTATGACCTGAAGCTTCCTTCTTGTCTTTAATTAAAATTTCCGTATCTATTAAAGAATAAGTATTTCCTTCGATTTTCGAAGACTTCCAGCTTAATTCTATTGATAAGCGCTCAAGTTCTTTCTTTAATTTCTCTTTTTTAAGATTCTTTATTCTTTTTTCATAATTTCGATTTAGTTTTTTAAGTTCTTTAGTTTCTTGTTTATTAAAAATATCTTCAATTTTAAGAAAATCAAAATTAAAACTTGAAGAAACAATATTTCTTTCATCAGGATCTAAAGAAAAATAATTATTAGAATCAATGTATTTTAAAAATTCCTTTCTAATTTTTTCTTGATAAAAGACTCCTCTGCCTTTTCCCCTTTTTTCAATTAAGCCAAAATCTAACAAACTATTAAGTTCTCGAATAATTGTTGAACGAGAAAGACCATCAAATTGTTCTTTTATTTGATTTGTTTTAGCTTGACCTTTTTTTCTAATAAAATTTAGAATTTTAAGTTGTCTTTGGGTTAGAGAATTCATTCTAAAATTGTTTCATTTAATACATGTTAATTGTATCATTATGACACAATTTATGCAACAATTAAAAACTTCTAAAGATTACACTTTATTCTAATTGAATAAATTAAAAAACCACAAAAATTCTGTGACCCATTTGTAAAGCTAAAGCAGTTTCTCCTGCTAAATAGAATCTAGAGAAATTACTTAACTTAGGAAGTACCCTTTTCTGCTTTGATTTTAGCACCTCGAGATGCATATTTCATTTTTTTAATTTTTAATAGCAAGGAGATTAATTTTAAAGCCCTTTGCCGAAATTCACTAGCCGGAATATTCTCTATTATCTTTTTCAATTTCTTAGCCCCATAATATTTCAAAATCCAACGCCAATGTTCCCAATCTCCATAATTTATAGTATTAATAATAATTCTCTTTTTATCCCTTTCTAGATCAATCTTTGAAAAATTATAGGACCATAATAAGTATTTAAAATTCTTAGGTAGTTTTTGTTTTTTCATAATATTAAAACTTGTTCTTTATTTGTTATCTTATTTTATCAGGAGGAACCTCCGAAATCAATGCTCAAAAAGCAGATATTATTCTATTTACTCCCCCCTTTCCTATCTTTTCACTGTCCAAATAAAGAGAGCTGTCTTTTTTATCCAAATCTAAATCGTTTGCATAAAAAAGATTTTGAGATAACTTTAAAAAAATATTTAATTTTTCTTTTTTTGTAGATTTCATTATCCTGTACAATTATGTACAGGATAACACAACGTAAACCCTTTTTAAGTATTTAGCCCTCTAAATCAATTCCTATAGGACAATGATCAGAACCCTTAA
>CAYSZX010000007.1:20330-23747 GCA_964435835.1 uncultured Candidatus Saccharibacteria bacterium
TCCTATAGGACAATGATCAGAACCCTTAACATCACTTAAAATAAAGGATTTTTCAACTTTAGAGAATAATTCTTTAGAAACAAAGAAATAATCTATTCTCCACCCTATATCCTTCTTTCTAGCGCTTCTCATGTAAGTCCAGAAGGTATAAGCTTCTTTTTCTTTATTTAAGGCTCTAAAAGTGTCTACGAAGCCCAAATCAAGTAATTTATCTATCCTTTTCCTTTCTTCTGAAGTAAATCCAGTATTATTCTCGTTATCTTTAGGCCTGGCTAAATCAATAGGTTTATGAGCTATATTAAAATCTCCTGTTAAAATTAATTTTTCTTTACTATTCTTTAAATATTTAAAGAAATAATCATAAAAGCTCAACTTATAATCCATATCTTGTTTTTCTCTTCCTCCGTTAGGCATGTAGAAATTAATTAAAGTAAAATCTTTAAATTTTAATTTAATCATTCTTCCCTCTTCATCAAATCTCTTAAAACCAGTTTTCTTTTCTACTTTTAAAGGTTCTTTTTTAGAATAAACAGCTGTTCCTGAATAACCCTTTTTAACAGCTGGATTAAAGTAAGAATGATAACCTTCAATTTCTTTTAAATCTTCAGGTAATTGTTCTTTATCAGCTCTAATCTCCTGTAAACAAATAATATCTCCTTGAGATTCTTTAAACCAATCTAAAAATCCCTTTCTATGAGCAGCTCTTATTCCATTTACATTCCAAGATAATATTTTCATTTTAAGTTAATCTGATTTTTTTAAAATTTTCTTAGCCTTCCTAAAAAATTCCTTTGCTTTGCTAACCATCTTTTCAGCTCCTGATTGGGAAAAGTCTTCATGATAATCTGCATTTTCTCGAAGAGTCTTTCCTAATTGTAAAGCTTCTACAAAAGAATAGTTTAATAGCCCTTTATTAACATATAACTCCCTTATTGCTACCACTAAACAATAATGACTTTTCTCACGATAACCCTTATTGTAGAGCAAAGCTCTAGCAACATGAAACATGGAATAATATGCTTGAATAGTACTCCATTTATAATTTTTATCTTTTAGACTTTGTTTTGCAGATCTCCAATCTTTTTGAGCAACTTTTAATTCTTTCAAAACTAATTTCCTACCTTTAGGAAAAGTCTTGATTTTGCTTTTCTCTAAGCATTTTTGAAACTTAAGACTATTCATTTGCTTCCCAAAGAGTAAAACCTTTTTCTATTTCCTGATAAAATACAGGGTTTTCCTTGTCGAAACCCACAAAATCTGCTGGTTTCTTGACAACTAATTGAACTCTTTCTGCTAAAGAAGACTCTTCTACTATTTTTGGTATTTTATCTGGTTGATTACTCAAAACAAACAAATCAATATCGCTATTTTCAGTATTAGTTCCCTTTGAAAAACTACCAAAAAGAATTATTTTTGGGCTTTCTTTTTTAAGTTCTTGAATTAAAGCTCTCAGTAAAAGAATATTTTGAGTTATCTTTAAAGATCTAATTAAAGGATCATTAATATCAACTGAATAGAAAGACATTCTTCCTTCTTTTTTTTGTAAAATAATTCCACTTTCAGCTAATTCTCTTAAGGCCTTATTTACAGCAGATTTTTCAAAACTAGTAGTATTAACTACTTCTTTTTCAGTATGAAAAGAAGAAGGATGATCTAACAAAAAACTCAGGACTCTTTGATGGCTTGTACAAAAAAGGTTTTCTCTAATTAAATTCATAGTAATTCCATTATTTTGGATTTGTTTCCATTATAATGGAATTAAAAGTAAAAAACAACAAGATCCTGATTTATGACTTATCTAGGTAAACTTAAATTTAAGAATTATCAAATAAAAATAAGTAATTAAATTCCATTTATACTCCAAGATAATATTTTAATAATTGAGATAATAATATCTAGTAATATGCATATTTCTAGAAGTTAAAATCCTTGAAATTGTACTATTTCGTTGACTTTGTTATGAAAAAAAGAGGAAAAAAGTCAACCTTCCCCTATTTTATATAATATTTTCATATCAAGACTTTTGTTAACCAATATATTTTTTAATTTCTTTGATTAAGGTAGATTCAAAATCTTTTAAAATTGTTTGATGGCTAACTGGAAGTAAAACAGAAAGATCTTCTTTAAAGTTAATTTCTTTCTCCTTTAAAATTTCAAAGACTTCTTCAAATGAATCCTTTTCAATAAATTTATGAAGTTCCGGATGACGAAGAAAGAAATAGAAATCATAAAAATCTCTTGGTTTTCTTCTTTCAAGTAAAGCCTTAGTTTTTCCTTTAACTATATTCTCTCCTGAAAGATGAACAAGAGTATAAGCAGGAATGTAATCATTAACAATAGTAGTAATTTCTTTAGACAAATGTTTGTTTTTTCTAAGAGAGACCTCGAACTTCATATCTTCTTTAAGATTGTAAACTTCATAATGAACTATCCCTAAATATCCTCCTGTTGTTGTTTTAGCTTCTTTAAGGCCTGTTTTTATTCCTTTCTCTTCTATTTCTAAAAGAGTATCCAAAAACAACTCCTCTATCGTTTTAGAGCGATGAATATCAACTCCACTAAAATCTAAATCTTCTGAAAATCTAGGACTTCCATAAATAAGTCTTAAAGCTGTTCCACCTTTAAATAATAACTTTTCTGATTCTGAAGATTTATACAAAGAAGACAAGAATAAGTTTTGAATATATTCTCTTACTACATTCTTCTCAATAGTTTGAAACTCCTTAGTGAATTTTTTGAGGTTTTCTAGACTCAGCATAAATCCTTTTAATTAATTTATTCATCTTTGATTTCTCAAAGAGTTTGCTGTATTTCAATAACTTTTTCTTTTCTACTTCTTTTAAATTCAATCTTTCATAATTTAATTCTCTTCTTCCAAGAGCAATAAAATATAAATAATCAGCTAAAGCTTTTTCAGGTTCTGCTATCAAAACTGTACTCTCTAAATATTTAATTGCTTGATAACCTTTATAGGCTTCTTTTTTAATTTTATGATAGACAAAGCGAATATTATTAGTTTGAAACTCTTTAGTTTTCTTACTAGTAGCTGAAGTTACAGTATAAACAGTTTCTGGAATAATTCTATAAAAGGAAAGAGCTGTATCAAAAGAAATATAAGAAGGTTCATTAAGACGATTTGCTATTAAATAATTATTAGCAGGATCATCAGCTAACATATAAAGACCATTACGAAGCTTTACAAATAATCCTTTTTTAGTATGAGTCTTGATAAACCATTGAACAGCATGCTTTGAAACCTCAAAGACTCTTTTAAACTCTAAAGGAGAAAAGATTTTTATTCTTTTCTCTTTTAATTTTTTAACTACTAGAAATGGTTTTAATTTTTTATCCATAGCTATATTCCTATTTCAGAAAATGTAGTTATTACTACAAAAAGTGAAATACCTTTACTTTATT
>CAYSZX010000008.1:0-23544 GCA_964435835.1 uncultured Candidatus Saccharibacteria bacterium
CAATGGGTGGCTAACGGGATTCGAACCCGCTCCAAGGCTGTCACAGAGCCTTATGCTAACCATTACACCATAGCCACCATCCAAGTGCCCTTATCAGGATTCGAACCTGAAACCAATTGCTTAAGAGGCAACTGCTCTGCCGTTGAGCTATAAGGGCTTGAATCAATAATAAAATAAAAAATATTAAGAATCAATAATATATAAAGATCATTAATTTAAATAAAACAAACCACATCAAAGTTTTAAAAAAACAAAAAATGATCGTTTAAATTATTTAAAAAGACCTCTAATTTTAATACTATATGTAAAGATTCGATTATCAATAATAGGTCATTCAGTGATTTATGTCTAATTTTAAATATAAGATTATATAAAATTATTCAAATAAACAACATTAAACGCCACTCCAAAGGAAGTGGCGTTTTTTAATGCAATCTTTTCTATAAAAATTCTATGGTCGTCCTCCAGGAGTACCGGCGGGTGGGCCACCTTCTTGCTGTTCCACCCCTTCTCCCTCATCTTCTTCTCCTCCAACACCTTCGGGAGCAAATCCTCCTCCAGGTGTTTCGGCTACACCTTCCTCCTCTCCTTGATCGCCTGACTGTGGAATTTGATCTTCAACATCTGATGGAATTTGCTCTGGTATAGTACCATTTGATTCCTCTTCGCCACCATTTCCACCTGGACCAACACCGCCAGGGATATCAGCGGGCAAGAATTGTTTCACACGCTCTGCATTTTGCATAGCACGGTTAACTCCTTCTTGAGCCTGGGACGGAACTTTTGATTTTACATCTTGTAACACTTGCATATGCTGCTCAGTAGCTCTCTCAACAATAGTACGTACTTCTGTTTCTCCCTTGCCAAGCCCTTGAGCAATTTGTGATATTTCTTCTCCAAACTGAGCATATTTTTCGTATTCACCAAGTGCTTCTCCTACTTCTTCAGTTTTTTCGTCATCTTCTCCATCTCGTTCAGCTCTCGCTCGTGCTGCTTGCAAACGACCCTCAGCCGCTGTTGCAAAAATACCAGCTGCCCGTTCAGGGTCTTCCTGAGCAATACCTTGTAACGCCTCAAGTTGACCAGTCATTGTCCTTTCTTTAGCTCCCTGCACACTTTCACGAGCCTGTTCAGGAACACGCTCAATTACTTGATCAAACGCAGAAAGATGTCTTGTTGTAGCATCTGTTACTTCTGCTTCAAGATCAATATCACCCGTGCGTCCAGCCCGCTCTTTTGCCTCAGTAAGCTGCTCCTCATAAAATTCAACTGCTTGTGCTGTATTTTCATTATCTTGCTCTTCAGCAAGTGCTTGAATTTCCGCTAAACGTTCTTCAGAAAGTGCAAGATAGCGTCTCGCTTTGTTGGCCTCACCAAAAGTAAAGAATGTGCCAACATTTTCAAAAAAACGATCAAGGAAAAACAACGGATTACCCGGCGTTACTCCCGCTGACGGAAACCCCTCTATTTGTGCGTTTGCTACGCCAAAAGACAAAAATACTCCGAACATAACAGCCACAATAATTTTTTTACTCATAATTTTTTATACACTTAATTATTTTTATTGTGTAGTTCGACCCTTTGAAATTATACTACACAGTTGTTCTTATCCTTTATTATAACTGTTATTACTCTTTTTTTCCAAATATTATTTTGCTAATACGGTTATTAATATCTTTACAATACTCTATTAAGTTTTAATATTGGTGCCCCCGGCAGGATTCGAACTTGCAATCTCCGCGTCCGAAGCGCGGCGCCATATCCATTAGGCCACAGGGGCTTTCAGTTAAAGCTTAACAAGAAAATTGAGTGAACTACTCTATCCCTGAAGGGATAAAGCTTCCTGCTTCTTAGTCGAGAGTAACCCCTCGATTCCACAGGCGTTGATTCCCGTAGTTCCTACGGTATCTAAAGCTAATTTAAGAATGTTTCTGGCTGCATTTACATCTCTGTCTATGGTTAAACCACAATTGGGACGTTTATGTATTCTTTGAGATAGAGATTTTTTAACAATCTCTCCACAGCCTGAACATTTTTGGGATGTATTCTTGGGATTTACTCCTTCTGTCCTAATACCAGCCTCTTCCGCTTTGTAAAGGATGTATTGAAGGAGCTTGGCCCAAGAAGCATCAGAAATCGACCTTGATAAATATTTGTTCTTTATCATTCCTTTGATGTTTAATTCCTCAAAGGCAACCAATTGGAATTTACTAACTAATTTCCTGCTTAATTTGTGAAGAAAGTCTTTTCTTTGGTTAGATATCTTTTCATGTAATTTAGCAATCCTTAATCTTGATTTCCTTCTGTTGTTACTTTTTTGTTTTTTTCTAGAATGCCACCTTTGAACTCGAGATAGTTTTCTTTCTGATTTCTCCAAGTATCTGGGATTATTTATCTTTTCTCCTTGATTAGTGGTTAAAAAACTATTAAGACCTACATCTATTCCAACTGCTTGTTTGATCTCTTTTTTCTTTGAGAGTTCTTTGTTGATTTCTGCTGAAAAGCAGGCATACCATTTATTAGTCCTTGTTCTTTTAATAAGCAACGTTTTAATGTTTCCTTTAATTGGTCGATGAAGCTTAATTTTAAGAGAGCCAATCTTTGCCAGATTAAGTCTGTTATTCTTTTCTTTCATTCCTTTTTCTAATTCAAATCCTGATTGAGGATAAGTAAAACTATCATATCTCCAATATCCTTTAAATCTGGGGTAACCTGGTTTTGTTTTTTTCTTCCCTTTTTTATTAGCCTTAACTCTTCTGAAAAAACCTCGGAAGGCTTTATCTAATCTTCTAGCTACATCTTGCAAGGTTTGAGAATAAACTTTTTTTAATTCTGGTTTTTCTCTCTTCAGTTCTGGAATTTCTTTAATTTGGTCATAACAAGAAATGGCTTGCTCGTTTTTATCATAAAGTTCCCTCCTTTGTTCTAAGAAATAATTGTAAAGTCCACGACAAAGAGAAAGATGATTTTTAAGAATCTCTTTTTGATTCTTTGTTGGATACAGTCTGTATTTGTAAGTTTTCTTTATCATGCTTCTTTTTGTTCCTTTTAATAGCTTCTGATTATCTTTATTTTAAATATATACAAGCATCATTTGTTTGTCAAAAGCAATTACAGGCTCTCATTCCACCCCTTAAAAGAGAGTGGGTTTTCTCGCCTAGTCTATAATCCTTTTTAAAAGACTTAATTAGAAAACAAAAGTAGAAAATTTTAACTTTGGAACAGTTGTTCCGACAAAAATTAAAATAATTACTACTTTTTATTATATCAAAAAAAGACAGTTAAGTTTTGGACCCTCTCAATATTAGAAAGTTGTTTAATTGAATAAAACAACTATTTAATATAAGATTTTAGTAAGATGAAAATACCTAAAGAAGTTAAAAAAATAATTAAAAAATTAAAAAAAAATGGATACGAAGGATACATTGTTGGAGGATGTGTAAGGGATTCTTTGGCTCAACTTAAAAAACCAAATGATTGGGATATCACTACTAATGCAAAACCAAAAGAAATTCAGGAAATATTTCCTGATAGTTTTTATGAAAACAAATTCTTAACTGTTACTGTTCAAACAGAAAGTGAAAATCCAAAACTTAAAAACATAGAAATTACTACCTATAGAGCAGAATCAAGATATAGAGATAAAAGACACCCGGAAAAAGTAGAGTTTGTAGATACTTTAAAAGAAGACTTGGCTAGAAGAGATTTCACTGTTAATGCTATGGCTATTGATATCATTAAAGATAAAACCAAAGTAATTGATTATTTTAACGGTAAAAAAGATTTAAAAAACAAAATCATTAGAACAGTAGGAGACCCAAATAAAAGATTTAATGAAGATGTTTTAAGAATAATGAGAGCAATTAGATTTGCAACCACCTTAAAGGGTAATTGGAAAATAGAAGAAAAAACTAAAAAAGCTATTAGAAAACACGCTGAATCTTTAAAGCTTATCTCTGAGGAAAGAATTAGAGATGAATTTATAAAGATAATAATGGCCACTCAGGCTAAAAGAGGAATTGAATTATTAAGGAAACTTAATGTTTTAGAACAGTTTATTCCGGAACTATTAGAAGGTTATAAAGTAAAACAAAACAAACATCATATATATGATGTTTATGAGCATTGTATTAGATCTTTAGATTATGCAGCTAAAAAGAACTTCAGTAAACATGTTAGATTAGCTGCTTTGTTTCATGATATTGGTAAACCAAAAACTAAAGAGGGAGAAGGAGAAGAAGCCACTTTTTACAATCATGAAATTGCAGGAGCTAAAATGGCTCACAAAATATTAAAAAGACTAAAATTTTCTAAAAAAGATATTAAGAAGGTAACTAAATTAGTTAGATATCACCTATTCTATTACACCCCTGAGGAAGTAGGAGAAAGCTCAGTTAGAAGATTGGTTCGTAATGTTAGACCAGAAAACACAGATGAATTAATAGAGTTAAGAATGGCTGATAGAATAGGTTCTGGAGTTCCTAAAGCAGAACCTTACAAATTAAGACATTTAAGATACGTAATAGAAAAAGTTTCCCAAGATCCTTTATCAACTTCTATGTTAGAAGTAGATGGTAATGATGTAATGGAAATATTAGATATTAAACCGGGGCCTAAAATAGGAAATATCTTAAATATTCTTTTAGGTTATATCTTAGAAAAACCAGAAAAGAATAATAAAGAATTTCTTAAAAAAGAAATTAAAAGATTAGGTAAATTAGACAATAAAGAGTTAATTAATTTAGCTAAAAAAGCAGTAAAGAAAAGGAAGAAAGTTGAAAGAAAAAGAGATGAAATGACTAAAAAGAAGTATTGGATAACATGAAATACAAGGATTACATTTACGGAGAATTTGAAATTACAGAGCCTGTGATTCTAGAAATTATTAATTCTCCAATCTTACAAAGATTGAGAGAGGTAAATCAGGCAGGCTACGAGCCTCTTTTAATGACTATGGACACAAGGATGAGCCTAGAACACTACAACCGATTTGCTCATTCTGTAGGTGTTTTCTTATTACTTAAAAAATACAAAGCACCAATAGAAGAACAAGTTGCCGGACTAATTCATGATGTTTCTCACTCCTGCTTTTCTCATTCTATAGATTACGCTTTAAAAAGCGGCTCTGAGAAGAAACAAGATCTTCAGGATAACATCTTTGACAATTTTGTCAGGAATTCCGAAATCAAAGATATTATTGAAAAACATGGTCTCGATATTAACTATATTCTAGATGAAGAAAACTTTCCTCTTAAAGAAAAAGAGTTGCCAGATCTTTGTGCTGACAGGATAGATTATTCTTTACGAGACACTTTTATTTTTAAAGAAATTAATGAAAAAGAAAAAGAATATTTTTTAAATAATTTAATTACAGAAAATCAAAGCTGGATTTTTAAGAATTTTGAGAGTGCTAAAAAATTTGCTCTCTTATTTTTAAGACAAAACAGAAAATATTGGTCAGGAATAAAATCAGCAATAATGTTTAGAGTTACTGGAGATTTTCTAAAACATTCCTTAAAGAAAAAATATATTACAAAAGACGATCTTTACAAAACAGATGGTTTTGTAATTAAAAAAATCAAGAAACACCTAAAAAAAGATAAGGAGCTAGAACTACTTTGGAAAAGGATGAAAGGAGAAACCAAAATTATCAATAATCCTGACGACTACGATGCGATAGTTTTTTGTAAATCAAGAGCAGTTGACCCTCCATTTAAAGAAAAAGGGGAAATAAAAAGATTTTCCGATAAAAACAGAAAATGGAAAAAGATTATTAAAAAAGAACTTCTTCCCAAACAATATTTTTTAAAATTCCTTGATTAGTTTAGTCTTTACTCGAAAAGAATCTGATAATAAGAAAAATAATTATTAGCGGGGCCTATAGCTCAATGGTAGAGCACTGCATTCGCATTGCAGCGATATGAGTTCGATTCTCGTTAGGTCCACATGTTAAATAAGATTGTTAAAAAAGAAAAGGCTCTTTTAAGCAATTTTTTCGATAAAAAAATTAATGTTCCTGTTCTTCCAAATTGGATAACCAATGAGCTTTTAAAATATTGGCAGAAAAATAAATTTAATGTTCATTATTTGCCAAGAGTCACCCTTGATGAAGATTTAAATTTACCATTATGGAAGAATAAACCAAAAAGAATATTCTACAAAAAGATTCAAAGAAAAGAACTTAAAGAAAAATCTAAAAAACTACCAGGTAAATGGATTCTAATCGATGCTAGAGATAAACCTAAAAGGAAAGTCCCCTGGATTTGGTCTTCAGAAGTCAAATTTTTAGAAAAAGTAGGGTTAAAGCCTAAAAACTATTTAAAAAAGTGGAACAAGCAAGCACATAGAGAAGAATATCTTCTTCCTGTCTTAAAAAGGAAAGGGTTTGGTTCAAGATTTTGTTTAACTATTAATGAAATAAATGATTTAAAACCTTTTATTTTAAATTTCTTAAAGATTAAGAATAAAAAGGTCCGTTTACCATTCTTTATAGAATACAATTATCTAGGTAACGCGATTTATAAGCAATGGGGAAGCACAAGAACCTGGGAATGGCTTGAAGATGAGTTAATGAATGGTCAACACCTAGCTAGTGGCAATACAAGTGTTGGTATTGTTGGTTGGGATCCGCAAGATTACTGGAGTACAATTTTAACTTTCAGACCAGTTATTATTTTATGAATAAAAAAATAAAAGAAATAAAGAAGAAAATAAATTGTCAGGATGTTTTAAATAAAAAAAATAATCCTGTTTGGTTTTTTACAAATGAAAGAATTAGTAACTTTTTAAATTCTTTAAAAGAAATAAACAAGAGTAAAAAAGTATTTTCTATAGGAGGAGGGGGAGATTTTGGTTTTTCTATTTTATCTAACAATACTAAAGAAATTGATTTTTGTGACATTAGACAAACAGCGAACATTACAATTGATTTAAAAATAGCTCTTTTTAAAAAATTATCTTATAAAGAAGTTTTATCTTTATTTCTTAAAAAAGAATTCTTTAATAAAGAAGAGGTTTATAAAAAGATAAAACAGACAATTTCTCCTAAGACTAAAAGGGTTCTTAAATCCATAATAAAAAACTCTAAAAATGATTCTTTTTTAAAAACAATTAAAAATTCAGGGTTATGGTATAAAAGTAGTTTTTGGCAAATAAGAGATAAAAAAGATTACTTACCTTATTTATCTTCTAAAAAAGATTATGAACTAGTACAAAACAATTTAGAGAAAATAAATATTTATTGTGGAGATTTTAAAGACAATCTAAAATTATTTGATGACAATTCTTTCAATTTAATTTACAGTTCCAATATTTTTGATCATAAAAATTATTGCTCAAACCCTGCTTCTTATTTAAAAATAGTCAAAAGAAAGCTTAATAGAAACGGACTGCTTTTTATAATAACGCAAAGTAAATCTAAAAAAACAACAAGACTAATTAAAAAAGAAGGATTATGTCTCTTTAAAAAAGAATTAAACAAGTTTAATCCTTTTACTGGTCTTCTTGGTCATTATTCCTATTCTTTTTTACTTTTCAAAAAAATTTAAAAATTTAGCAATATTTCTAATTCCCCTATCTTTAATCACATTTAAAAAACTTATCTCCCTGCCTTTCACTTCTCCTTTCTTGTTTTTAATAGCTTTTAAAATCTCTTTTATTGAAAGATTGTGTCCTGGAATTTCTAAATAGGTTTCCCCGACAATAAAAGAAGAATGAGCGTCTGAACCAGCTGTAAATGGAAAATCATTTTCTTTTACAAATTCTTGAGCTTTTTTATTATCTTCTTTACTAATAGAAGCATTTAATATTTCTATTGCGTCTATTTTATTTAAAATACCTTTTAAATCTCCTTGGAATTGATAATATTTAAAAAACGGATGGGGAACAACAACAAAACCTCCTTGTTCTTTAATTCTTTTAATTGTTTCATTAACTGTTAAGCCCTCTGGAATTTTTTCCTTTATATTTAAGCCAATAATGTCTCCTTTTTTACTTTTCAATTCTATCCCTTTAATAATTAAAAGGTCCTTGCCTTTAGCAAACTTCTTAACTTCGTCATAGCCTTTTACTTTTCCGTGATCAGTAATAGCTAAACAATCAATTCCTTTCTTAATTGCTTCTTTGACTATTGACTTGGGCAAAGAAATGCTATCATAAGAAAGATGTGTATGAATGTGTAAGTCGCACTTCATTAATTACTTTTTATCATAAAAATTATTAAAAATACATTATGTTTAATTTTATCATTTCTCGTCTTTACTTTTTTCTTCCTGCCTACATTACTAACATGACTCCCCCTTTAGCTGCTAAATTTAAGATTTTAGAGTCTTTGAATAAGCCTGTTGATAATAATAAGAAAATAAATGGTTTACCTGTTCTTGGTTCTCATAAAACCTGGAGAGGAGTAATCTTAGGAATTATTAATGGAATAATAACCGTCTTCATTCAAAGATGTCTTTATCAATTTCCCTTTTTTGAAGAAATTTCTTTATTCAATTATCAGTATGAAAACGTCTTACTTTTTGGTTTTCTAATTTCCGGGGGAGCAGTTTTAGGAGACTTGGTTTCTGCTTCTGTAAAAAGAAGGTTGGATTTGAAGCCAGGAGCTAGATTTATGCCTTGGGACCAAATTAATTATGTTATTGGAGCTTCAATTATTTTAAGTTTATTTTCAGAAATTAATTTAAAACTAACTTCTTGGTTGGTTCTTATCTTTTTAACTTTCTTCCTTCATATAATAACCAATTTAACTGGTTACTATTTAGGACTCAACAACGCTAAATGGTAAGGTAAAAGAAGCTTTTAGTCTCTTTACTATTTGCAAACCATTTGCTATTTTGTTATTACTCATTTGAAGAAATAATATGTTTATTAAAGGAGTAGGATTAACAAAATTTAATTATTCTCAACAAGCTTGGTGGCAATTGGCTTTTAATGCAGTCATTGAAGCTTTAGAAGACGCCGAAATGAAAGCATCTGATATTGATGCTGTTGTTTTGTCTTCTATGTCTAGTGCTGATAGCGGAGAACATCAAACTCATAAAACTTCTTTAATTTCTGATTTATTAAAAACTAATGTACCTATTATTGAAACTCCTTCTGTTTGTTCAGGAGGAGGAGTAGCTTTATGGACAGCCAACAGGCTAGGTTTTGATAATGTCTTAGTCTTGAGCGGAGAAAAACTAGTTTACGATAAAAGCGAAACAACAATTGATTTAATTCTTTCAGCTGCTGAAAGAGATATTGAGCAGCCAGAAGGAATGCTTTTTCCTGTTCAAAATGCTTTAGTTTGGCAGCAGTATATGAAGAAATATGATGCTACTATGGACGATTTAGCTTTAATTTCTTTAAAAAATCACCAAAATGCCACTCTAAACCCTAAAGCTTACTTTTATAAGAGACCCGTTTCTTTAGAAAAAATTAAGAAATCTCCTGTTGTTGCTTCCCCCCTGAGATTAATGGATTGTTCTTTGTCAGTTAATGGGGGAGGAGCAATAATATTAACAAAAGAAAAAACAGATATTGAAATTGCTGGTTCTGGTTTTGCTACTGATTATCTCTTAACTTTTGGCCGAGAAGATTTACATCATTTCAAAGCAACCCAAATAGCTGCTCAGAAAGCTTACAAGCAAGCTAAAGTTAAAGCAAAAGATATTCAAGTTGCTGAAGTTCATGATGCCTTTACTTCTGTAGAATTATTTTCTTATGAAGATTTAGGTTTTGCTGAGCCAGGAAAAGGTGCTGAATTAATTAGGTCAGGAAAAGTAAATAGAGATGGTGAATTGCCAATTAATGTTTCCGGAGGATTAAAAGCAAAAGGTCATCCTATTTCAGTAACAGGAATAGCTCAAGTTTATGAAATAGTAAAACAATTAAGAGGTGAATGTGGAGAAAGACAAGTTAAATCAAATCCTAAAATAGGATTATGTCATAATATAGGAGGAGCAGGAGGAAGTATTACTGTTCATGTTTTAAAAAAGAATTAATTATGTTTTATCAATGTCCTCAATGTAAAAAAACTTGGCAATATCCACTTATTAAGTGTCCTGATTGTTTTATTGATTTGGAAAAACAAGAAAGTAAAAACATTAAAGTAATAGGTGTTTCTAAAAACACCATTCCTACTATCATGCACCCTGATGTTCCTTTTTATTCTTTAGTTTTAGAAGATAAAAATGAAAATCGTTGGGTTTACAAAAGTGAAAAAAAGTATGAAATAGGAGATGAATTAAGGTTAGAAAAGAATAAGGAGAAAGATGCTGTGGCCATCTGGAGAGTAAAATATGATATTTTGGAAGCAATTGAAAAAGTAATGAGTTTAATAAAAGACATTAAGGTTAGAAGAAACACTAAAATATTAATTTTACCAACCTTAATTAAACCTAAACATCCATACCTCTCTTTTAACACTTCCCCTCAATTTCTTGCCGGAACCCTTCATTATTTAATAAGAAAAGGAGCAAATCCAAAGAATATAAAAGTAGCCAGCCAAAGCTTTAGTGAGATCCCAATCGAAGCTTTAGTTAAAAAAGCCCAGATATTAAAGGTTTGTCAAAAAGCTCAAGCTGTTCCTTTGGATTTATCAAAAACCAAATTTATTGAAAAGAAATCAGGAGATTACAAATTTGAAATCTCAGAAGAATTCTTTAAGAATGATTTAATTATTAACCTGCCAATTTTAAGTCTTGATCCAAAAATCAAAATTAAAGGAGCGGTTAATAATATTTTAAAATCTTTAAAAAAGGAATCTTATTCAGCCGCCAAATACTTACATAACTATGAAGATTTAGTTATTAACCTAGAAAGAATTTTACCTCAATATCTAAATTTAGCAGAAGCAATAACAATTCAGAAAGAAAATCAGCACACTGTTCGTTTAGGGTTAGTTTTAGCTGGATTTAATTCATTTAATATTGATAGAGTTTTTGCTAAAATTACATCAACAAAAGATGTTCCTGAGTTTTTGAAAAGTGTTAATTTAGAAAATATTCCTGTTGTAGGAAGAAAAATTAAAGAAGTAAAATTTAATGTTAGAGAATTCTAAAATAGAAAAAACAATAATTTCAGAAAAAAGTATCTCCCTTCTTAAAGATATCCTTCTTGTTTTATTCTTTTCTTTTCTTACAGCCTTAAGTGCAGAACTTAAAGTAGAGATAGGAGCAATTCCTTTCACTGGCCAGACCTTAATAGTTTTATTAAGCGGAATTCTTTTAGGAAAAGAAAGAGGTGCTTTATCACAAATAACTTACCTGTTTGGAGGAATAATGGGTATTCCTTGGTTTGCCCGAGGGGGAGGATTAGCTTATATTTTAAGCCCGACTTTTGGTTATTTATTAGGATTTATTCCTGCTTCCTATACAGCAGGGTTTTTTGTTGAAAAAAAGAGCAATATTTTAAATACTTTCATTTCTCTCTTACTTTCTCATCTGATTATTTATTCCTTTGGAGTTTTATGGCTATTAAGAATTATTAGTTTAAAGAAAGCTTTAATTGTTGGTTTGTATCCTTTCCTTTTAGGAGATAGTCTCAAAGTACTTATTATTGCTATTATTTCTAAACTTAAAAAATAAAATGAATAATTTTAAAAACAAAATAGTTTTAATTACTGGCTCTTCGCAAGGAATAGGAAAAACTATTGCTTTGAGGTTTGCTTCTTTGGGAGCAATAATTGCTTTAAATGATATTCCTTCTCAAGAAGCAAAATTAAAACAAACTAAAAAAGAAATTGAAAAAGAGGGGGGTAAGGCTGAATATTTTTTAGCTGATGTTTCTGATTTGAAAAAGGTAGAAAAAATGATGAATCAAATAAAAGAAAAATTCGACAGGTTGGATATTTTAGTTAACAACGCTGGAATTTGTTTAGATAAAACATTAGCTAAAATGTCAGCTGAAGAATGGCAAAAAGTAATTGATGTTGATTTAACAGGAGTTTTTAATTGCTCAAAAGCCTCTTTACCTTTAATTATTGCCAATAAAGGTAAAATCATAAATGTTTCTTCTGTTGTCGGGCAAAGAGGAAATTTTGGTCAGGCAAATTATGGAGCAGCAAAAGCAGGAATTATTGGTTTTACTAAATCTTTATCAAAAGAACTAGGAAAATTTAAAGTTACAGTCAACGCTGTTGCTCCTGGCTTTATTAAAACTAGATTAACAGAAAAAATTCCAAATAAATTTCAACAGAAAGTTAAGCAATTAACTTCTCTGGGAAGATTTGGAGAGCCAGAGGAAGTTGCTGACTTAATTACTTTTTTAGCTTCTGATAAAGCTTCCTTTATTACAGGAGCAGTTATTAATATAGATGGAGGCTTAGCAATATAATGAACAAAAAAGAAATAAAAAACATTATTCCTTATGATGATCCTTTCTTGTGGGTTGATGAAGTAGAAAGCATTAAGGGAGATACTATTACTGGCTACAAACAAACCTCCCCTCAAGATGATTATTTTAAGGGTCACTTTGTTGATTTTTCTATTATGCCTGGTGTTTTAGTTATCGAAGGAATAGCTCAAACAGCAACTATTCTCTTAAGAAAGAAAATGGGAAAGCAACACAAAGAAAAACATCTTTTAGCTTACAAGGTTAGAAATGCTAGTTTTGATAAACCTATTTTTCCCGGGGATAAAATAGAATACAAAGCCAAACTTTTAGGTTTTTATGCTTATCGGGTAGCTCATTTTATAGGAGAAGCTTTTGTTAACGGAGAAAAGAAATGTGAAGTAAGGTTTACAATTGCTGTAGTAGATAAGAAAGGATTTAAAGAGAAATATCAAACAAAGAAAAAAGAATCTAAACCAAAACATAAATTACCCCCTTTAAAAATTAAAAATATAGAAGCTCCTATTCCCATTATCCAGGGAGGAATGGCAGTTAGAGTTTCTCTTCATAATTTAGCTGGTAATGTAGCTAAAGAGGGAGGAATTGGAATTATTGCTGTTTCCGGTATGAATGATCCCGAAGAAGTAAAATCAGAAATTAGGAAAGCCAGAAAAATAGCTCCTGATGGAGTTATTGGAATCAATATTATGGGAGTAATTAGTAAATTCAATGAGTTAGTAGAAGCAGCAATTGAAGAAGGAATTGATTTGATTATCCAGGGAGCAGGTTTTAGAGAAGATATTTTTAAAATTGGCGGGAAACATAATGTTCCTATCTTTTCAATGGCTTCTTCCGTTAAAGTAGCTAAAAAGGGAGAAAAGATGGGGGCTGCGGCCATTGTGGTTGAAGGAAAAGATGCCGGAGGCCATCTTGGATTTCCAAAAGGTCATAAACTAAGATCAACTATTGATATAGTTAAAGATGTGGTTAAAGAAGTAAAGACTCCGATTATTGCTGCGGGAGGAATATTTAATGGAGGAGATATTGTTGAAATGTTAAGGGCTGGAGCTAAAGGGGTTCAAATGGCAACCAGATTTGTTGCTACCGAGGAATGTGATGTTCATCAGAACTTTAAAGAACTCTATATTAAATCAGAAAAAGAAGACGGAACTATTATTCATTCTCCTGTTGGTTTACCAGGCAGAGTTATTAAAAACAAATTAGCTGAACAAATAAAAGAAGAAAACGCTCCTAAGCCAGATCCAAAAAGATGTGAAAATTGTATTGGTATGGTTTGTGATAAAAGTTATTGTATTTTAGATGTTTTAGAAAAAGCCAGAAAAGGAGATGTAGAAAACGGACTAGTTTTTGCTGGTTCTAACTTCTGGCGAATAAAAAAAATAACAACTGTCAAAAAGTTAATCAATCAGCTAGTTAAAGAAGCAAACAGTATTTTAAAAGATAAACCATTATTAAATTATGATTAAATCAAAATTAACCAAAGTTTTAGATATTAAATATCCAATTATCCAGGGAGGAATGGCTGGTGTTTCTGAATCTACTCTTGCCGCTGCTGTTTCTAATGCTGGCGGATTAGGAGTAATTGGTTCTGGTTTTTTTCCTGCTTCCTGGCTTGAAAAGGAAATTAAAAAAACAAAAGAGTTAACTGACAAACCTTTTGGGGTTAATCTTTTAATGCAAAATCCTAATGTTCCTGATTTAACTAAAGTAATTATTAAAGAAAAGGTTCCTATTGTTTTTACCGGAGGAGGAAACCCTCTTCCTTTATTCCCGCATTTGAAAAAAGCAGGGATTAAAATTATCCCGGTTGTTGCTTTATCCAGGCTGGCCGAAAAAATGGAGGAAAGCGGGGCTCACGCTGTTGTTGTTGAGGGATTAGAATCAGGAGGACATATCGGAAAATCAACTACTGTAGCTTTAGTTTCTCAGACAAGTGAAAAGATCAAGATACCTATAATTGCTGCGGGAGGAATTTATGATGGAAAAACAACTGCAGCAATGTTTGTTTTAGGAGCTGACGGAGTCCAGATGGGAACTAGATTTATGGCTAGTAAAGAATGCAAAATCCATGAAAAATACAAGCAAGCCATTTTAGATGCTACCTGTGAAGATATTACTGTAGTAGCCAGATTTACCAAACACCCAGTTCGAGTTATTGAAAACAAGCTAGCAAAAGAAATTAAAGGATTAGAAAAAAAGAACCCGTTTCCGGAAGAAATTAATTCAAAAAAGTTTGCCGGTTCTAAAGTAGCAGCTGGTAATATTGAAAATGCTCCCCTTCTTTGTGGTCTCTGTGCAGAAGGAATTAACGATATCAAAACCTGTGAAGAAATCATTGAAGGAATAATAAAAGACTCTAAAAAGACAATCGAAGAAACTTTAAAAAGATATGAATAAACCATTTTCTTGGTTTTGTAAAATTTGTCTTGTTCCAATTTTCAAAAAGTTACTAATTAAAGAAATTAAGGGAAAAGAAAATATTCCTGAAGGTAATTTTATTTTAGCCAGCAATCATGAAAGCCACTTAGACCAAATAGCCAACGGAATTGTTTGTGTCCCGAAAAAATTCTCATACATTGGCCAAATAGACACCTATTCTGGTCTTGAAAGAGTTCTTAGAGACTTTGTCTACTTTATAGCCGGAGTAATTAGATTAGATAGAACCAGCCAAAAATCAAAAGAGAAAGTTTTAAAAAAATCAGTTAAGTTTTTAAAGGAAGGAGGATCCTTAATTATTTACCCAGAAGGAACAAGAACAAGAACCGGAAAAATGGGAAAAGGAAAGTGGGGAGTAACCAGGTTATTATTTAAAACTGGAGTTCCGATTCTTCCTGTTGCTTTAGACGGAACTTTTGAATTATGGCCACCTGGCGGTAAATTAAAAATTAAAAAAACTGTTAAAATTAATATCGGAAAGCCCCTTTATTTTGCTCGGGAACTAGAAGCAATAAAAGGTTTAGATACAAACTCTAAGGAATATAAAAAGCATTTGCAGTACGTTACTGAAGAAACAATGAAAGAAATAAAAAAGTTAAAACAAGAAATATGAAAACTCCTTTTCTTTATTTTCTTCGTTATATTGGTTTTCCCTTTACTAAGCTTTTCATTAAAAGAATAGAAGGAGTAGAAAATATTCCTTCTCATAATAACTTTCTTGTTTCTGCCAATCATTTAAATGGAAGAGATCATTTTTTTGTAGTTTATGCTTTAGAAAAAAAAGCAAAAGACCTTCGATTCGTCGGAGCAATGGACACTTTAGGTTTATTTCTTAAGTCAAGTCTCCTTTACTATTTATCTAATACAATTAAAATTCACCGAAAGAAAGAAGACAGAGAAAGTATTTTAAGAAAAATGCAAAAAAGAATAAAAAATGATAAAATCATTGTCATCTATCCAGAAGGAGATAGCAACCCAAAGCCTCGTCTTTTAAAGGGAAAATCTGGAATTGCCGAATTAGTTTTAAGAGAAGAAATTCCCGTCTTGCCGATAGGGCTTCAAATTAAAAAAGACGGAAGAGTTATAAAAATAGGCAAATTAATGAATTTTTCTAAAGAAGTTAAAAAATCAAAGAAGTTAAAAAACAAAGAAGAAAAGTACTATTTACTTTTAAGAAGAATTACTGATAGAATAATGAGAAAGATATCAAAATTATCTCAAAAACCCTACTTATATGAAAAAAATAAATAAAATTTTAATCGCCAACAGAGGAGAGGTTGTCTTGCGGATTATTAGAACTTGCCAAGAAATGGGAATTAAAACAGTAGCTTTATGTCCACAAGAAGGGCAAGAACCTCACTTTATCGAAACAAGATTAGCCGATGAATACTATTTTTTAAATGAAGAAGGAGCTAAAGGCTATCTTAATCAAGAAAAAATTATTGAAATAGCTAAAGAAGCTAAGGTGGATGCTATTCATCCTGGCTATGGTTTCTTATCAGAAAACTGGGAATTTGCCAAACGCTGTCGAAAAAATAAAATTATCTTTATTGGCCCCGATCATAAGACATTAAAAAGCTTGGAAGATAAAATTGAAGCTAAAAAAATTGCCAAAAAAGCAGGAATTCCCACTCTTCCCGCCAGTGACAAACCAATAAAAAGCAAAAAAGATTTAGTAAAATGGATTAAAAAAATTAAGCCTCCCTTTATTTTAAAAGCTCAAAAAGGAGGCGGAGGTATTGGAATTAGAATTGTTAATGGGAAAATCAATTTTAAAGATCTTTTGAAAATTTCCGGTGGAATCCAGAGACAGATGTCTTCTGCTTTTAGTGATACTAACTTTTTTATTGAAAAACATTTACAAAACGCGAGACATATTGAGGTTCAAATACTAGGAGACGGCAAGAAAGCTATTCATTTAGGGGAAAGGGAATGTACTATTCAAAGAAGATTCCAAAAGCTTCTTGAAGAAAGCCCTTCTCCTTTTTTAAATAGAAAAGAAAGAAAGAAAGTTTGGGATTTGGCCGTTAAATTAGCTAAAAAACACAAGTATAAAGGGGCAGGGACAGTAGAGTTCTTGCTTGACGAAGATAAAAATCCTTACTTTTTGGAAGTAAATCCTCGTTTACAGGTAGAACATCCTGTTACAGAAGCTATTACAGGGGTGGATATTGTTGAACAACAAATCAGAATTGCCCGAGGAGAAAAACTTTCTATTTCCCAATCCGATATTGCTTTCGATGGCTGGGCTATGGAAGCCAGAATTAATGCTGAAGACCCAAGCAAAGACTTCCGTCCTACTCCAGGAACTGTTAGAAAATACTTAGCTCCGGGAGGACAGGGTATTTTCTTGCATACTTTCCTCCATGAAGGTCAGAAAGTATTTCCTCATTTTGATTCTTTGTTAGGAAAAATTATTGCCTACGGAGAAGACAGAGAAGAAGCAATTTCCAGATTAAAAAGAGCTTTAGAAGAAATAAACATCGGAGGAGTTCCTACTAATATTCCCTTCTTCAAGGTTTTATTAAAAAACAAGGATTTTCTTAAAGGAAATTTTACTACTAATTTTATTAAGAAAACCGATATTCTTAAAAAATTAAAAGAAGAGCCTAAAACCAAGAAAACCTTTTTAGTTGAAGAATTAAACGAAGAAGAGATAGCAGAATTAATTTATGAGGTTTATAAAAAAATGAAAAAAACAATTAAAACAAATGGAGGTTCTTCTACGTCTAATTGGGTAATGGCTCAAAGATTAAAAATGTTGCAAAAATAATATGAAATTTAACCTTAACATAAAGGGAGGAGAGAAAAGAATTGAAATTAAAGAAAAAAATAATCACGTTAAAATTAAAATAGGTGATAAAGAGTTTACCTTTAGCAAAGACAATCATAAAGGAGAGAAAAAAGGAATTTCTGTTGCTCAAACTAATATTCCAAAAAAGAAATTTGCTAAAAAAGAAATTAAAGCACCAATTGCGGGAACAATTACTAAAATATTTGTCGAGGAAGGAGAAAAGTTTAAAAAGAATCATAAAATTGCTTCTTTGTCAGCTATGAAAATGGAAAATGAAATAGTTTCTGATTTCAAAGGAAAGATTAAAGAGATAAAGGTAGAAGAAAATCAAAAAGTCAAAGAGGGAGAGGTTTTAGTTATCTTAGAATAATGAAGATAAAAAAATACAAAACTGTAGAATCAACCAGCAAAATAGCTAAGGAATTAAGTCATAAACCCTGGACTGTTGTTTGGGCTGAAGAACAAACAGCTGGCCACGGAAAAGGAGAAAATAGCTGGTTTTCTCCGCCAGGAGGATTATACTTTTCGATTGTTTTACCTAAAAATACTATTGAAGACTTACAAACATTGACTATTCTTGCTTCTTTCGTAATTGCCAAAACAATTAAAGAAGAATTTGATTTAGAGCCTTTTATTAAGCTTCCTAATGATGTTTTTGTAAATCAAAAAAAGATAGCGGGAGTTTTAACAAAAAATGTAATAGGAGAAAAAGTTAAGTTTTCTATTATGGGAATTGGTTTAGATACTAATATTGAAAAATTCCCAAAAGAATTGGAAAATATTGCCACATCACTTAAAATAGAAACAAGGAAAGAAGTTAATAATAAAAAGATTTTAAGAAAAATAGTTAAAGAAATTAAAAACCAATTAAATACAATTAATCAATAAAATGGCTAAGAAAAAGAAATCAAAAAAGAAAAAGATGACTAAGAAGCAGAAAAAACAAATAAAAGAACTGAAAGAAAAGTTTGATGAAATTAAAGACAATAAAGCAGTTGAAAAACAACACCAGAAAGGAAAACTTTCAGCTAGGGAAAGAATTCTTTTGCTTTTAGATGCTAATTCTTTTGTTGAATTAGATCCCTTTGTTGAGGCTCGATCTAACAAGTTGGGAATGGATAAAAAGAAAGTACCAGGAGATGCAGTAATTACTGGTCACGGAAGGATAAATGATCGCCTTGTCTATATTGCCAGTCAGGACTTTTCAAAAATTGGAGGCTCTCTAGGAGAAATGCATGGTAAAAAAATAGTTAAAGCAATGAGATCAGCTAGAAAAACTGGTTCTCCGATGATTAGTATTGTTGATTCGGGTGGAGCCAGAATCCAAGAAGGAATTTTAAGTCTTGATGGTTATGCTTCCATTTTCAGGGAAATGATTAAAGCTTCTGGAGTTATTCCTCAAATATCTATTATTGCTGGTCCATCGGCTGGAGGAGCTTCCTATGCTCCTGGTTTATCTGATTTTGTTTTTATGATTGAAAATGTTGCTCAAATGTATATTACCGGACCAACCGTTATTGAAAAAGTAACTGGAGAAAAAGTTTCTTATGAGGAGTTGGGTGGTTCTTCTGTTCATAATTCTAAAAGCGGTTGCGCTCATTTTTCTTATAATTCAGAAAAAGAATGTTTCAAGGGGGTTAAAAAGCTACTTTCCTATCTTCCTCAAAATAATCTGGAGAACCCGACCAAAGATACCGATATTATTTCTGAGTTCTTTGAAAAAGAAGAAAATGAAAAATTACTTACAATCCTTCCCGATAAAGAAGAGAAGGGTTATGATATGAAAGAAGTTATTAATGAAGTCTTTGATAAAAAATCATTTTTTGAAGTTCATTCTGGTTTTGCAAGAAACGCTATTGTTGGTTTTGCCCGACTAGGAGGAAACGTAGTTGGAATTATCGGTAATCAAACTAAAATAATGGCCGGAACTTTAGATATTAATTCCTCTGATAAAATAGCTAGATTCGTTAGGGTTTGTGATGCTTTTAATGTTCCTTTAATTAATTTAGTTGATACCCCAGGTTATCTGCCAGGAACTAATCAAGAAAAAAGAGGAATTATCAGGCACGGGGCTAAAATTCTTTATGCTTTTTCAGAAGCGACTGTTCCTAAAATCAGCTTAATCTTAAGAAAAGCTTACGGAGGAGCTTATATTGCTTTAGCTTCCCGAAAATTAGGCTATGATACTGTTATCGCCTGGCCTTCAGCTGAAATAGCAGTTATGGGACCAGAACAAGCAGTTAAAATTATTTTTAGAAGAAATATTGCTAAAAGTAAAAAACCTAAAAAGTATGAAGAAAGAAAAGTGGAGAAATTAAAAGAAGAATTTCTTACTCCTTATCAGGCAGCTAAATATGGTCAGGTTGACATGGTTATAAACCCAAAAGATACCAGAACTATTTTACTTAAATCATTAAATTCTCTATCTAATAAAAGAGAATCGAAGCCAGCTAAGAAGCACGGAAATATTCCGTTATAATTGACAATTTGCTAATTTTTAGACACTATTAACGAGAGGGCTCTTGAAAGAGAGCCTTCTTATTTATCTTTTTATCTTTACTGGTAAAAATTAATCTGTTAAAATCAATAAATATGAACTTAAAAACACTTAGTACGGCTGTAGATCAATTGGCGAAAGAAAAAGGGTTTTCTTCTGAGAAAATTATTAGTTTTATTGAACATGCTTTAGCTGCTGCTTATAAAAAAGATTACGGAGAAAAAGGAGAGTCTATTGAAGCTGAATTCGATCCAGAAACAGGAGAAGCTGATTTCTGGAAAGTAAAAACGGTAGTTGACAAAGATATGATTTATTCTGAAGAAGAGATAGAAAAAGAAAAACACAAAACTGACGAAGAGGAAGAAAGAAAAATCTTTTTCAATCCTAAAAGATACACAATGCTAGAAGAAGCAAAAAAAATTGATTCAGATATTAAACCAGGTGAAGAATTAAAAATTCCTTTAGAAAGTCATAATGAATTTGGAAGAATTGCTGCTCAGACAGCTAAACAAGTAATAATGCAAAGAGTAAGAGAAGCAGAAAAGGAAGCAGTTTTAGAAGAATACAAAGACAAAGAAGGAGAGCTTATTTCCGGAACAGTTCAAAGAATAGAGGGATCTAATGTTTTAGTTAATATTGGAAAGACATTAGGAGTTCTAACAAAATCAGAACAAATTCCGGGTGAATTTTACAGACCAGGCCAAAGAATAAAAACTTACTTAAAAGAAGTAGAAAAAGCTTCAAAGGGACCTAAAGTCTTTTTATCAAGATCATATCCTAAATTAGTTTCTAAACTATTTGAATTAGAAGTTCCTGAAATCGCAGAAGGTTCGGTTGAAATTAAGTCGATTGCTAGAGAACCAGGTTCAAGAACTAAGATAGCTGTAGAGTCTAATGAAGAAAGCGTTGATCCTATTGGAGCCGCGGTTGGACAAAGAGGAACTAGAGTTCAAGTTGTTATTAATGAATTAGGAGGAGAGAAAATAGACATTGTAGAATATTCGGAAGACCCTAAAGAATACATTAGTAATGCTTTAAGTCCAGCTAAAGTAATTGAAATTAAAATTCTTCCTAAGAATAAGGCTTTAGTTATTGTCCCGGAAGATGAATTATCCTTAGCTATTGGAAAAAATGGGCAAAATGTCAGATTAGCAGCTAAATTAACTGGTTGGAAAATAGATGTTAGATCTCCGGAAGATGAAGAAATTGATGAATTGTTAGAAAAAGCAAAAGAAGAAGCTGAGGAAGAAAAAGAGGAAGAAAAAAAGGAAATTAAAGAAGAAAAATAAAATAATTTAAATAATTTAAAAATGACTTTAATACCAACAGTTATTGAAAAAACAAAAAGAGGGAAGACAGCTTATGATATTTATTCAAGACTTTTAGAAGAAAGAATTATCTTTTTGGGCAGACCCATAGAAAGTAATTTGGCCAATTCTATTATTGCTCAAATGCTTTTTTTGAATTCAAAGAATTCTAAGAAGCCAATTCAGCTTTACATTAACTCACCAGGTGGTGTTCTGTCTTCTGCTTTAGCCGTCTACGATACAATGCAGTATATTAAATGTCCTGTTTCAACTGTTTGTGTTGGTTCGGCCGCCTCGGGAGCCGCTATCTTACTAGCAGCTGGAGCAAAAGGGAAAAGATTTTCTTTGCCTAACGCTCAGATCATGCTCCACCAAGTAGCAGTAAAAGGAGTCGGAGGTCAAGCAACTGAAATTCACATTACTGCTGAACATATAATGAAATTAAAAAAGAGAGTTAATAAAATTCTCTCTAAACACACAGGTCAAAAAATATCTAAGATAGAAAAAGATACTGATCGAGACTTTTACCTTTCAGCTAAAGAAGCAAAGAAGTACGGAATAATCGATAAAGTAATTAAAAGTAAAGCTTAAACAACTTTAAATGGCCAAATTTTGGAAGTCTAAAAAGTTTTGGTTATCTTTACTAGCCCTTATTGGTATAGGGGCTTTTATTTATTACTTTTTCTTTTTAGAAGGTAATTCTTTAAATAGAGAAATAGAAGAAGAGAAAGAAGAACAATATAAAGAAGATGTTACTCCTCCTGCTACTAAAATTTACGAGTCCAAGTTTAATATAGGCCATAATAAAAACTTCCAAATTCAAACAATAGATGAAGATACAGGTTCAGGCCTTGATGAAGATTCTTGTCAATACATAGTCTTTGCCTTAGGAGATAACCATGAAGAATTTTCTTCTGGCTGGAGAAGAAGAGAGTGCAATGACTTTCAAACCATAACCGTTGGGCCAGAAGGAGACTGCAGATTCGAAGGAGAAGATAGTTGCCTTGTTCTTATCCGCTGCCGAGATAAGGCAGGAAATTGGTCTTCTTATGCAAGAAAGAAATATTATATCGATTTTACAAAACCAACTATTAGCCAATCCGAAATTATAGAAAAAGATACAGAATATAATTTAAAAATAAAAGCAAGTGACAATATTGAAGTAAGAGAGTGTTTACTTTATGTAGATGGAGAAAAACAAGGATCAATGAATTTTTTAGACACAAATTGTAATAATGATTGTTTTTTAGAAAAAGACTTTATTGTTTCCGGTCCTGGGACTCATAGTGTTTATGTTTATTGCAGAGATTACTTAGGTAATTGGGGAAGAGGAGAAAAGATTGAAATTAAAAAGAACAGTCCTCCCGAAATTAACTATTGTCGAGTTTCTCTAACTTCGGGTGATAAAAAAACAGAAATTAGTTTTGGGGTTTCAGCCAGTGATGTAGACAAAGATGAATTATTCTTTACCTGGCATTTCGGTAATAATCAAACTTCTACAGAAGAAAATCCAACTTATAAATATTCTGAAAGTGGCTTATATAAGCCTTGGGTAGAAGTTTCTGACGGAAAAGAAAATACTACTTGCTCTACAGCCTGGGTTACTATAGAAGAATAAATATGTTATTATTTAACAAAAGAATATGAAAAAAACATTTTTATTAATATTTCTAGGATTAATGATTAGTTTATTCTCAGTTAATGAATGTACTGCTAAATTGAAAGAGCCTACTAATCTTGATACTGCTAATATTGGAAAGATATCGTTAGATTTAATTTGGGATTGGGAAGAAGGAGGGGGCGAGCTAGACAAATTCGAAGTTCGGCATAGAGAGACTGGCGCAGGAGCAAAATGGACCGTATTTATTATAGACTTGGAAAACAATCCTGATAATTTCTTAAAAGACGACACTACTTATACTTTTTTCTGCGATGAGGGTTTAGACCCAGGAAGAACATATGATTGGGAGGTAAAAGTCAAGGCAATTGACGATGAGGACAATAGTGAAAGAATAAGAGGGCCTCAATTCACAATGGAAGAAAGTGATTATTACGACCCTGACTCTAATGGTGATAATGGGGGCAGTAATGGAGAATCAGAAACGATAGAGTTAGGAGAGGTTTTTGAAGATATTGGCAATATAGAAGAGGCAAGTGATGCTTTTATGGAATTT
>CAYSZX010000009.1:0-23032 GCA_964435835.1 uncultured Candidatus Saccharibacteria bacterium
GTCCACATGATATGATACACTTTAACCCTTGAAAGAAATATGAGAGGAAGATATTCTGGACGCCGTATGACTATTTACGGCAACATCCTGCCAGGAACAGCTTCAATTGCTCGTTCTGCTTTCCTAGACAGGAAATTAACAAAACGGGCTAAATATCGGATAAAGATCCTGGATTGGGATCGAAACCACGGAAAGAATCATTTTCTGACAGCCAGGACATTTCAGGATAAGCAGAATAACTCTTTACCGCTGCTCTATTCAGTCGGTAATGGACAAGAAAATCAGAGAATGAGAAGATGTTTGGAGCAAGATTAGGCCTCATCAAGTTTTAGGCCAGTTAACACCCTTTAAGTATCTTTGGAAATTAAAATTAAGTCGATTACCTACCAAAGATGTTATCATTTTACAAATTTAAAGGTATATCACACATATCTGAACCTGGACAAGATAAAACGCCTATTGCCTTTTATACAATAAGCAATTCTTTAAATCTATAAATAATCACCATAAAATTAAAAAATAAAAGAAAAAAGTTCATTTTCAAAAAAACTACAGAATCTTTTAATCCTTAGAATCTAGGCATCTGCACGAAAAGTCCCTATCTTAATCGAAAAAAAAACGTATGCCTAAACATACGCTCTGAAAAAAATATTTAAATAAAAGAATGGTTATTTAATGTTTTCTTTAATCAACCATTGCACTATTTTTTCTACAGCAGAATTAATATCGTCTTCGTTAATTACCTCTAAATCACACTCTGACATAATATCTTCTATTTTTACCTTCTTTAGAAAATTATCTCTAAATACCAGTTCCTTATCCGCTTCTTTACGAGAAGCATTTATGCGCCCCATCATCCTTTGTAGACGAAGATTTCTATTTGCTAAAACAGAAATTACAATAATGCGCGCCTCGGAAAGATCGGAATGTAAAATAGAATGCATTGAAAGACCATAGCTTGCATCAATTACCGCTCCTGTTTTACCACTGATGGATCTGAAACATTTTATCGTTTCTTTCACTGTTTCTTCAGTAAAAATTATACTGCCTACTTCCTTAAGCCAATCACGAGAACGCTTATACCCCTTAGAGATAGCAATACTATGATAAATTTTATTCTGATCCAGAAACTCTAATTTACATAACTCAGACAGCTTTTTGGCAATCGTTGACTTTCCAGCACAACTAAACCCAACTAAAACAATTAAGACTTTATTATTTTGCTTTCTAATCCGGAAGTATTCTGCCATTCCATGCATACTACAATCTAAACCCCTAAGGGTATAGTTGGCACTAGAAATCCAGCGCAAGTAAGTTGCCATAAACTCTGTATGATCTTCGTTCATCCTTGACCGTAGAAGATTTCTGGGTTCAACCATAAACTCAATTTTTCCACCTAATGGGAATTCAATTCCAACGATATTTTTAAAAATATGAGGATTATCGCTTTCAACAAGCATATCTAGATAACTTGTCTTATTCCGTTTAGAAGAAAAATCAATACCTTGTTTTGACGCTTTGGCAAAGCGACTTATTCTTATCCCTTCTTGAGTTAATATTTCGAAGAAAATAACTGTGTAATTTTTGTTTCCGAAATGTCCCCAAACCCAATCACTCACAAAATCCTGTAACGGAATATCTCCCCACTGATGATCTTGGTAAACTCCTGCTTCTATCTTGTAATTTTTCTTCTTTATTGTTAAAATACCTCTAAAAATCCCGTAAGGAACTTGCACAACCCAAAAACTTGCCTTACCTTTCCTCTTATAGAGTATTCCATCTTCAATACTTAATGACTTAGAAAGTTTTAAAATACTACCTTCCAAAATAACCCCGGAGGGAAAAGATAATGAAAAGTCTATGGATTTTTCTGTTTCTATTATAGATTTATCATCTGTTTGTAAGTAAGGAGTGTTCTTCGAAATTGAATCATTGGCAATTTTCATCCGGTGATACTGAGGTAAACTATCGGGTAAATAGATAGATATCGATACATATGAGTTCGCTGAATGTCCAAAAATATCCGTCTCATGTAAAACAATATTAGCTGTAATATTTCCACTAGTAAAAAAGTGAAAATACCACCATTCGTAATACCCATCCTTTTCGTTTCGATGTGAACCATTAATAATTTTTTTCATGATTTTTCACCTTTTAAAGAACTACTACAAATGTTAAACTACAAGCGAGAAAGATATTATATCATCTCGCTTTTATGATTATACAAAAAATACTTTTAATAGCAAGTGCTGTAATAAAAAATAAGAAAGGAGAAATTCTTTTTCTCCAACGTGGAAAAACTAAAACATTCCAAGGATATTGGCAATTACCTGAGGGAAAAATTGAAAAAGATGAAAAACCAAAAGAAACCATAAAAAGAGAAATAAAAGAAGAAATTAATCAAGATATTAAAAGCGCTAAATTAGTATCGATTATATATAATTACCTTGAAGCTAAAAACACCAAATACTTAGTCATCCGATTAATATATAAAGTAAGCATCGATTTAAAGATTATTAAGCTCAGTAATGAACATTCTAATTTCGAATGGTTTAAAAAAGAAAATATACTTAGGAAAAGGACTCTTCCAGGGATTCAGAAAATAATTAAACAAATAGCTATCTAATTATTTCTTAAATAAAATTTTTCGAAGCAAACTTTTCTATAAAGTCTCATTGCTAAACAGTAAAGGCTATGAGAAATTCATTATTCCATTGCTTTGCCAAAAATAAAAAGTCTGACAAGTTCAGACTTTCATTTTAAATTGTGTCCTCACCAGGACTCGAACCTGGAACCAATAGCTTAAAAGGCTACTGCTCTTCCATTGAGCTATGAGGACATCTCAAATTAAAGATTTTCTTTCTTTAATTTCTTTAATAAATCTTTTTGTTTTTTAGTTAATCTCTGAGGAGTCTTAATCAAAAGCTTAACAAAAAGATCCCCCTTTCCTCGATGACCAAAATGAGGAATACCCTTATTTGAAACTTCTAAAACTGTTCCTGATTCTGTTCCTTTAGGAACCTTCAAGACAATTTCTTCACCACCTAAAGTTTCAATTTCTAATTCATCTCCTAAAGATGCCTGAGAAAAAGAAATTTCTTTTGACATATACAGATCATCACCTTTTCTAGTAAAAACAGGATGGTCTTTAATTTCAAAAACAACATAAAGATCTCCTGACTTTCCTTCTTTGATACCAGCATTACCCTTTCCTTTAAATTTAAGAACTTGATTGGCATCCACTCCAGCCGGAACAATAATTTCAATTTCTTCTTCTCCATCTATTCTACCCTTTCCTTTACAAACATTACAAGGCTTTTCTGGGATATGACCTTGTCCGTTACATTCAGGACAAACAGCAGTTTCGGTAAAAGTCCCAAATATCGTTCTTTTAATCTGCTGAACTCTCCCTGATCCGCGGCAAGAAAAACATTCTTTAACGTCTGTTCCTGGTTCTCCTCCCGAACCTTCACATCTCGAACAAACAACTTTTTTCTTTAAAACAATTTTCTTTTTATGTTCTTTTAAAACATCTTTTAAAGAAAGTTCAACCTTGATTTTAATATCTCTTCCCTGTCTAACATCTCTAGCTCTCCTTCCCTGATTAAAAGAACTTTTTCCTCCTCTATTTCCAAATATTTCATTTATTAAGTCGCTCAAATCAAATTCTGATTCAAATCCTTCATCAAAATTACCCCATCTCCATTGCCTTTGAAATCCACCCCTTCCTTGTTGCTGCCCCATATTCCCATCAAAGGTCCTTCCAAAATTATCATACTGCTTCCTCTTTTTTCTGTCAGAAAGAACCTGATAAGCTTCGTTAATCTTCTTAAACTCATCCTCATCACCACCCTTATCAGGGTGGTGCTTTTTGGCTAGTTTGTAATAAGCTTTTTTAATGGCAGAAGGGGAAGCATTTTTAGAAATTCCCAAGATTTTGTAATAATCCTTCATTTAGACAATTATTTTTGATTATTTTTTTCAGAATCTTTCTTTTCTTTATATTCTCCTTTTTGAACGTTTTCTTTTCCTTCTGCTGCTTTTTGCTGTTGTTTAGCTCCCTTATACATTTGAGCTCCTACTTGCTGAATAATCTGGGATAAAGCAGAAGTTTTCTTCTTGATGGTTTCTATGTTATCACTCTCTTTTACCTTTTTCAACTCTTCAATTTTAGATTCTATTTCTTTTTTAAGATTTTCATCTATCTTATCTCCAGAGTCGCTTAAAGTTTTCTCAGCAAGATAAACTAAATTATTAGCATCATTTTTAACCTTAATTAATTTTCTCTTTTCCTTGTCCTCTTCAGCATACTTTTCAGCTTCTCTTTTCATCTTTTCAATTTTTTCATCAGACAAACCAATGGAGCCTTCAATCCTAATTGATTGAGATTTCCCGCTAGCTTTATCTTTAGCTTCAACAGACAATATTCCATTAGAATCAATATCAAAGGTGACATTAATTTTAGGAACTCCTCTTGGTGAAGGCGGAATGCCAGTCAAAACAAATTTTCCCAATGATCTATTATCTTTAGCCATAGGTCTTTCACCTTGCAAAACATTAATCTGAACACTAGTTTGATTATCCGCAGCAGTGGAAAATGTTTTTGTCTTGGAAGTTGGTATTGTAGTATTTTTAGGAATCATAATAGTATTCACTCCTCCTAAAGTCTCCATTCCCAAAGACAAAGGCAAAACATCTAATAACAAAACACTTTTAGCATCTTCTTCGGAGCCACCTTCTTCTTTAACTCTTAAAATCTCTCCTTCCATTGCCGCTCCCATAGCAACAACCTTTTGAGGATTAATAGATTTATCAGGCTCCTTTCCAAAAAAGTCCTTTACTGCTTTTCTAACAGCAGGTATTAAAGTTGTTCCTCCAACTAAAACCACCCCATCTACTTCGTTTGGTTCCAGAACTTCATCATCACCTCCCTTTTTATTCAACTTCTCTAAATCTTCTTCTTTTAAGTTGACCTCTTTTAATGTTTTTTCTACTTTTTCAATTGATTTCTCAACCAAACCTCTAGTCAAATCATTAAATTTAGCTCTTGTTAAGTTATAATTTAAGTGTTTAGGACCAGAATCAGTCGAAGAAATAAAAGGAAGATTAATTTCAGTTTCCATAGCTGAAGATAATTCTTTTTTAGCTTTCTCAGCAGCCTCTTTTAATCTCTGTAAAGCAAGAGGGTCATCAAGCAAATCAACACCCTGATCTTTCTTAAACTTATCAACTATCCAGTTCATAATGGCCTGATCAAAATCATTTCCACCTAAATAAGGTTCTCCTTCAGTCGCTAAAACCTCAACAACATCAGGGGAAATATTAAGAACAGAAACATCAAATGTTCCTCCTCCAAAGTCATAAACCACAACTGTTTGTTCTTTTTTCTTTCCTATTCCGTAAGCTAAAGCAGCTGCCGTAGGCTCATTAATAATTCTTAAAACTTTCAATCCTGCGATATCACCTGCTGCTTTAACAGCTTTTCTTTGAGAATCATCAAAGTTAGCTGGGCAAGTAATAACTGCCGAATTAATTTCTTCTCCTAAATTTTCTTCTGCGTCCATTTTCAATTTTTGCAAAATCATAGAAGAAATCGCAATTGGACTTTTCCATTCATCACCTAACTTGACCTCTATACCTCCGTCGTCTCTTTCTCGAACCTTATAAGAGACTCTTTTAATTTCATCCTGAACTTCTTGATCGGAAAATCTTCTTCCGATAAACCTTTTAACAGAATGAATAGTGTTCTCAGGATTTGTAATCGCCTGTCTCTTAGCTAAAACACCAACTAATCTTTCTCCTTTTTTAGTAATAGCAACGATAGAAGGAGTTAAAATAGACCCCTCTCTATTTTCTATACACTTTGGCTCACCATCAGTAACAACAGCCATTTTTGATATTGCTGTACCTAAATCTATACCTAAAACTTTACTCATAAAATTTTTTTATTGTTAAACATCCTTGCAAACAATCAACTTGGATTGTTTGCAAGTCTACTTCAAATTATTAATTAATTACTTCTTTGACCTTTTAACTTTAATTTTAATCTTTTTACTTTTTTTCTTTTTAGTTTCTTTTCTTGGAATAATAACTTTTAAAACCCCGTCTTCATAAGTAGCCTTTGCTTTCTTTTCTTTAACTTCTGCTGGTAAAGGAACTGTTCTTTTATAGTAACTTGAGCTAATCTCTTTTCTATAATAATCTTTTTCTTTTTCTTCTTTCTTCTTTTCCTGCCCAGCTTCTATTTTTAGAACACCGTTTTCTACTTCAGCACTAATTTTTTCAGGATCAACACCAGGTAATTCTATTTCCGCTACAACATCTTTCTTTGTTTTATAAATATCCATTCTAGGAGCTTGGATTAATGAAAGGTCATCTTCAAATCTTTTCCACAGTCCTGGTTCTTCTTCAAACCATTTATCCATTTCCCAAAATGGTCTCCATGGTACTAATGACATAATTCTTTTTTGAACTTGGTTTATAATAAACGACTATTCAATTTTTTAATTTTTAATTACTCGGTAACAAAACCTATCTTTTTATCAGATTCTTTACTTTCCTCAACATCTCCAAACTTTTTCTCATATTTGTCCATACTGTTCTGAAGAACTTTAATAATTCTTTTCAGATGATCAGGACTCACAATCACTCTAGAACTAAGTGCTCCTGATTTTCCAGTTACTGTAAAAAAATCTAGAAAGAACTCCTCCCTTGTGTTCGAAACGTTCATTAAATTCGAATAAAAGCCTTTTAAATCTTCGTTTTTAGCCTTAATTTTGATCTTTTTGTTTGCCATTTTATTTTACAACTTTAACCTTTGCCGGTCGCAAAAGCTTGTTTTTAATTTTATAACCTTTTTTCACCTCTTCTATTATTGTTCCTGATTCCGCTCCTTTCTTTTCTACACTTTCAACAATGTCATGAAAATTCGGATCAAACTCTTTATTCAAACATTCCATTTCAGTCACTTCTTCATTTTTAAGAAAATCCTTAATTTGTTTTTTAATTTGCAAAAGGCCCTTTACATTTTCATCATTCTTTAATTCGTCAGGTATTTCTTTCTCAGCTAAATCAAAACTATCAAGAACAGGAAGAAGCTTTAAAATCATGCTTGTCTTAACATAGTCAGTCAAAGATTCTATTCTTTTTGAGCCTTCTTTTTTGTAGTTTAAAAAAGCTGCTCTTTCTCTTTTCCAATTATCAAGATATTTATCTTTTAATTTCTTATACTTTTTTACTTTTTCTTTAAGATTCTCTTTTTTATCTTCCTCTTCTTTTTTCTCTTTAGTCATAATCTTTTTCTAAAACTTCTAAGATAGAATTAATTAAATTAATATTGCTTTCATATTTCATTCTCTTTGGACCTAACAAAGAGATAATACCCTTTTTATTTTTAGGAAAAGAACACTTACTAATCATAATGCTAAAGTTTTTTGCTTTAGTAAAAGGATTTTCTCTACCAATATAAATTTTAATCTGCGTATTGACATCAACGCTCCTAACATTCTTTTCAAAAATCCTTAAAAGATTAATAAACTCTTCAGTAAACTCTTTTTCTTTAGATTCCGGCTCTCTTAACACTCCTCCCCATCCTTCTTTCCAGAAAAGACCTTCGTCAAAAAGATGAATAGCGGCTAAATTCAATGATCTGCGAGCTAAAAATTTCGATAATCTACTGGTAAAATTAATAATATCTCTTCTTTCCTCTTCCAAAATCTTTCTTAATTCTGAATGAGCCCTTTTTTTAGATTTTTTCTTTTCTAATAAATCATTAACAAAAAATCTGTAAGCTTTATCGGTTGGAACTCTTCCAGCTGAAATATGAGGCTGATGCAAAAATCCTTTTTGACTCAATTCTTGCATTTCATTTCTAATGGTCGCTGAGCAAGAATCCAAATCATATTTCTCCTCAATCAATTGAGAGCTTACTGGTCTCGCCGATTCAATATATTCCATCAAAATCCCTTTTAAAATACGTTCTTGTCTTTCTGTCATCAACTTAATTATAGCAAATTTGTTTTAGCGGTCAAGACTTTCGAGTGCTAATTATAAAAATTAGAATTAAGATTTAAAATATAGTAAAATAAAGGAATAGAACAATGAAAAAAACAAAAATCCCAATAATTTTGCTTTTAATATTGATAATATCTATATTCTTTAGAACTTGGCAACTGGATAGTTTGCCTCCCGGACTTTATCCTGATGAAGCAATGAACGGAAATGATGCTGTGGAAAGTTTAGAAAACAAAGATTTTAAAATTTTCTATCCTTATAATAACGGACGAGAAGGTCTATTTATTTGGATAGTTTCTGCTTCCTTTCATTTTTTTGGAATTAGCATTACAACTTTAAAACTCCCCTCTGTAATCGCAGGAATACTAACTGTTCTTGGTTTATATTTTTTAACTAAAGAAATATTTTTCGAAAATAAAGACAAAGAAGTTATTGCCTTACTATCAAGTTTTTTTCTTTCTGTTTCTTTCTGGCATGTTAACTTTTCTCGGATAGCTTTCCGGGCTATACTTGTCCCCTTTTTCTTAGTTTTCTCTTTTTACCTTATTCTTAAAAGCTTCAGAACTAAAAAAGTTCAAAGTATCTTCTTGGCAGGAATATTATTCGGCTTAGGGTTTTACACCTATTCCTCTTTTTATTTTGCAACAATTTTGCTTTTTATAATATACTTTTTCAATTGGAAAAAATTTAAGAAAGAGAAAAAAGAAAACATTTTTTACAAATTAGTAATTATTAATTTATTAACAATCTTTCTTGTTGCTCTTCCAATAGGAATTTTCCTTTTAAAGAACCCAGATAAAATGCTTAAAAGAAGCTCCCAAGTATCTATCTTTAACACAGATCAACCTATTCTGAACTTCTTTCAAAGTCTCGGTTTGCATCTAATAATGTTTAATTTTATGGGAGATAGAAACTGGCGACACAACATTGCTGGTAGTCCTCAACTATTATGGATTGTTGGAATCTTTTTCTTGTTTGGAATTTTCTTATTAATCAGAAAAATATATCAAAAACAATTAAAAAAGAAAGATAAAATACTACTTTCCTGGTTTTTTATTATGTTACTTCCTGGTGCTCTAACCGCCATAGGTTGTTCTCATGCTTTGCGAGTAATTGGAACAATACCAGCCATTTATATTATATCTTCCTGGGGAGCAGTTCAGCTTTATAGTTTTCTGACTAAAAAATACGGATTAAAAATAATACAATTAATATCTATAATAGTTATAGCTGCGATTCCTATGTTCCAGTTTAACAATTATTTTCAGAAATGGGCCTCAAACCCAAAAGTAAAAGACGCCTTTTCAAGCTACTATGTAGATATTGGCGATTACTTAAATTCTGTCCCCGATTCAATTAACAAAATAGTAGTCATAAATTTCTCCAACACTCCTAAACCATGGCCTAAAGGTTTACCCGTTTCTGCTCAAACAACAATGTTTATAGAGAATACTCAAAATAAAAAATCCACATATTTATTACCAGAAGAAATAAACCAAATTAAAGATGAAAAAGAAACCATTGTCATTCCGATAAAAAAAGAAGATGATTTCTTCTTTAAAGAATTAGAGCAAAAATTTCCAAAAGGTGAATTCATTATTAAAAATAATATATTAATTTTTAAAATATAATCATGACAGAAAAAACAACAAATATTATAGCTATAATTTTACTTTCTACTACTTTTCTAATAGGCCTACTAAGCTATCGAGAAGATGCTTTAACAATGGATGAATTAGCTCATATCCCTGCCGGCTATTCATATCTATCTCAACAGGATTTCAGAATAAACCCCGAACATCCTCCTTTAATTAAAGACTTATCAGCTGTTCCTCTTTTGTTCTTAGATTTAAACTTTCCTTCAGAAAGTGCTGCCTGGCAAGAAGGAATTAATGAACAGTGGATTTTTGGTAATGACTTTATTTTCAACTCAGGAAATAATGCGGATCAACTAATATTCTGGGCTCGCTTACCAATGCTTCTTACTCTTATTACTCTTGGCTGGTTTATTTTTTGGTGGACCAAAAAAGAGTTTGGACAAAAAACAGCCCTAATAACTCTTTTCCTGTTCTCTTTCTCGCCAACTTTTATAGCTCACGGTCGACTTGTAACCACAGATGTCGGAGCAGTTTTGGGTCTAGTTGTTGCTACTTATTTCTGGCTAAAATTCTTAAGAAAACCCTCTACTAAAAATACAATAATTGCCGGTTTGGCTTTTGGCTTTGCAATGTTATTGAAGTTTTCTTTAGCCTTACTAATCCCCTTCTTTGGAATTATAACTTTGTTTTATATATTTATAGAAAACAAAAGATTATTTGAATATCTCGGAAAAGCAATATTAATTGGATTAATAGGGGTCGTTTTTGTAATCTGGCCAGTTTACCAATTACATATAATAAATTACCCTCCGGAAAGACAAGCCAGAGACACAGCAGAAATGATAGAACCTACACTATTCAATCCTTTAAGAGAATTTCTTATTTTTATAGCTGACAAGCCAATTATAAGATCGCTTGGATATTATTTCACTGGATTAGTAATGGCAACTCAAAGAACCCTTTTCGGAAACACAACCTACTTCTTAGGAAAACTTAATAATGCAAGCTTTACAAGTTATTTTCCAACGGTTTATCTGTTAAAAGCACCTTTTGCTCTCCATTTGCTTACTTTAACTTCCTTGTTTCTTGTATTTTTCAAGAAAACTAAAAAGAACAATAGAAAGATCAAAGAAAAAATAAGTTCCCGTTTCCCTGAATTCTCAATGTTAGTTTTTCTTCTAATTTATTGGACAACATCTATTTCTGGAAACCTTAACTTAGGAATTAGACACTTACTTCCCGTTTTTCCTTTCACCTACATACTAATAAGTGTTTGTCTTGTAAGCTTTATTGAAGAAACGAAAAAACCAATCATTAAAAAAAGCCTAAGCTTTTTAACTATTTTCTGTTTGACTTGGTATGCCGCTGCTTCTTTATTTACCTATCCTCACTATATTGCTTACTTTAATGAAATAGTAGGAACAGATAACGGCTTCCGGTACGTTGTAGATTCAAATTATGATTGGGGGCAAGATTTTAAAAGGTTAATTAAATGGATAGAAAAAAATGATGTTGAAAGAATTAAAATAGATTACTTCGGAGGAGCAGATGTTAATTATTATCTACCTAATAAGGCAGAACAATTAATCCCTTATTTAGGAGTTCAAAAAGGATACATTGCTGTTTCAGCAACTCATCGGCAGGCAGGAGTTGGAGAACCTGTACCTGAGTTTAATTTCAACGAAGGTTATTATCGCTGGTTAGAAGATTTTGAGCCAATAGCTCGAGCTGGAAAGTCAATATTTATCTATTATATTGAATAATCATCTCTTCTTCACAGGAGCTGTATTACCAAATCTTAACTCAATATATTCTAGTTTTTTTCTTTCCTCTAAAGAAAGATGCTCTTTTAGAACAATTTCTAGTTTAGTAAACTGCCATTGAATATCTTTTTGAGGATCAAAATAAATTTGCCAACCCTCTTTAGTTACCACATTAACTCTTTCCTCAGAAACAATAACAAGTTTCTCTACTTCCAATTCTAAATCTTTTAATTTAGAGTAAAAATTTAATATTTTAGAAAAAAACTCTGAATTTATTATTTCTTCGCCAAGATTAAAGTCTTCATTTAATTGATCTCCTTCTATTTTTAATAAGGAGCTTTTTTCTTCTGATATCTTTTCAAAAACAATACCATTCTCATCTAATAAAAAGCAACCTTCAGAAAAACAGGTATAAGCAACCTCTTCCCTTTCTCTGACCAATACCTTTAAGATATCAGGATATTCTTTTATCACTCTAATTTCTTCAATCGAGGGAAAATACTTTAGAGATTTTTGCTTTATCAATTTTGGATCGATTAAAAGAATATTATCATTAAAAAAATATAGCTTTTTACGTTGATTTTCTGCTTTTGCAAATAAATAAACACCATCTCTAATCCCTTTCGTAGCTCCTGAAACAAGAATATTATCTAAACAAAAAAAATCAGAAAAAAATAAGAAGTAAATAAGCAAACCTAAAAAAACAGAAATAAGAAAAAAAGAAAGAAATATCTTTACTCTCTTTTTTTTATTTTTAGTTAATCTAAAAGACCTCTTATATTTCATTATAAGCCTCTTTTAATCTTTCTTGCCTTTTCGACCAGGAAAGAAAACCAATATTTTGGAGAAATAATAAAATCCTGAGTTTTTACGTATTTTTTGCTTTGTCCTCCAAATCCCATCTTAAATAAAGTTAGTCCTGCCCAAGGATGATTTTCATCGTACTCTTCTGAATCAGATAAAGGAGCTGTTCCCCAAAAATTAAATTTTTTACAACCCCTTTCTTTCGCTTCTTCAATTGCTCTCCACATCATAAGATAAGAAGAAGGAATTTTAGGATGACTTCGAGTAGAAGCTCCGTGATGGTAAAAACCAATATTGTTCCAAAAAACAAATATTCCTGAAGAAAGAACTTCTCCTTTATACTCAGCTAGAAAAACTAAAATCTGATTATTACTTTTAAAAGAATTAAACTGATTTTTTAAATAATCTAAAGAAAAAGGAGCAAAGTCATGACGATCCTTTGTAAGTTGATAAATTTTATTAAATTTTTCAACATCTTCAATTTTTTCACTTTTTATTACTTTTAGATCTTTATTTCTTTTTCCTTTTCTTATCAAATAACGAGTTGTTTTTCTCATATCCATAAGTAAATCTTCTTTTGGAGAAGATAAAGACAACTTCCAAGTTATCTCTGGATGAATATGTAGAGGAGCTTCCCTAAACCCTAAAGAATCAAAAACCTTTTTGTTCTTTTTATTTCTTTTCCACAACGGAGATATTTTAACTGAAACATCGCCCTTCTTCTGAGCTATTTTTTTTAATTTTTTTAATAAGAACTTAACTACTTTCTTTTTAAATTTAAATTCAGCCTTTTGAAGATTAGGCCCATGAGGAATAAAAACAAAAGAACCTCTTCTCGCCTCTACCCTAAAAACAAGAGCAGTGGCAATCAATTCATTCCTATTAAAAACTCCGTATCTAAAAATATTCCTCCCCATTTTCTTGTTAAATTCCCCCCAATTCCAAGATTGAAGAAAAGTTGTTTCTTTAACAGAAAAAAGAAAGTCTTCCCAAACTTTTTTATCTGTAATCTCTTTTAATTTAAGATTCATTTTTAATTAAAAGCCTCTTTATGTTTTTAGAAACACGACCCTCTAAAAGAATAATATCTCCTTCTTGAATAAAGTCTTTAATCTTGTAAAAAATCTCCCCTGGTTCCTTAAAAAACAAAATTTGATCCTTATTCATTCCTTGAGCAACAGCCCCTTTTTGGATATCACCAAACTTTTCTCTGGTTGTAATGATAGCTAAATCACAAACCTCGCCTATTTTTGCTCCTATCTTCCGATGATTCTCAGAAGAAGACTCCCCTAGTTCTATTAAACAAGGCATAATAATCGCTTTTTTCCCTTTCCATTTTTTTAAATAATTCAAATGAGAAATAACGCCAGTAGGATTAGAGGAATAAGTAGAATCAATAACCTTAGAGCCTTTTACTCCCTCCCGAAGCTGCATCGTGCCAAAAAGATCACTAATATTATTACAAATTCGAGCTATTTCTTTCAAACTCATTTCTAATTCTTGAGCACAACAAATAGCTAATAAAAGATTTTCCACATTTTGTTGTCCTAATAAATTCAATTTAATAGGAAGTTTTAAATCTTTTCCTACTAAATCAAAACTAACACTTTTTTTCTTTTCTCTTAAACTTTCAATATAAAAATCAGCTTTCTCTTTTTCTAAAGAACAATAAAGAATTTTCCCTAAATCAGAATTAAAATCCCTAATCTGTGACTTTAAATCCCAAATTACTTTATTACTACCATTTAAAATAGCTATACCTCCCTTTGGCAAGCTTTCAATTAGCTCAAATTTAGTTTTAATAATATTCTTAAAAGAGCCAAAAGTAGCTAAATGCTGTTTGTTTAAACCAGTCAAGATACCGATTTCGGGCTGAGCAATATCACAAAGCAATTTAATCCCTCCTTTGTTGTAGGCACCCATTTCCACAATAAATATTTCATGTTCTTTCTTTAAATCTTTCAAAATACAATTGGCTATCCCTATTTCTGCGTTTTGATGTTTTTCAGTTTTTAAAACATTAAACTTTTTAGAAAGAATTTTATAAAGGAATTCCTTGGTTGAAGTCTTGCCGTAGCTGCCAGTTATTCCAATAACCAAAAGATTCTTAAACTTTTCTCTTCTTTTCTTGGCCTTATAAATTATTATATTTCTCCAAACAACCGCTAAAGGTTGAAAAAGTAAAACAATACAAGAAACAACTAAAGGAGTAAGTAAATCAAAAAACAATAGTTTCCTAACAACTAAGTCACCAGATAAAATTCCCAACAAAAAAGACAAAACAATAAAAATAGAAACTCCTAATAAAAATAATGTTTTAATTGTAAAAATAGGTTTTCTTAATTTTCCTCTAAATAGATCATAAAAAAACTTACCCGACTCAAGAAAATACAGAAAAAAAACAACTAAAAAGAATGCAAGATTATAATCACTCAACGGAAAAAAAGTAAAACCTACAAGAAATATTGTTTTAAGTATTAATAATTCGTTCCAAATTAATTTTTTTCCTTTTTGAGTTCTAAAATGATCTATAAAGCGCCCAATATGATACTCTTTTAATTGCCAAAGATATAACCAGAACAAAACTGTTTTTACTTCTCTAATAAACCAAAAAATAGAAAAAATTCTATAGAACATTTATTTTCTTAAAAAATCTAAAATAATCTTTGATAATTTTTCAGGAACTTCTAAATGAGGACTATGTCCTACTCCAGAAATTATCTTTAATCGCGAATTCTCAATTTCTTGATTAAAAACATGAGCGTGTTTTAAAGGAATCATTTTGTCTTTTTCCCCCCAAACTATTAAAGTATCTGACTGAATGCCCGATAAGTATCGCAATAAATCCTCAGCTATTACCCTTTTCATTACTTTTTTCATTTTCATATTAGCTTTAGCATAATCAGTACTAGAAATAGCAAAGTAAAATAAGTCTTTAAACTCCTCCTTTAACTTATTAAAGAAGGTAACCCCAAAAATAAGTTTTAGAAAACTAATAAAATAAAGAACTATTCTTCTTTTAAGGCTTGGCTTAATTTTTAACCCCGCTGAATTGCAAAGAACAAGAGACTGAACTTTATTAGGATAATAATTAGAAAATTTAATAGATATTCTTCCACCAAAAGAATGACCTAAAAGAATAAAATTTTCAAAGTTTTGACTTTTGGTAAATTCTAAAACCCAATCTACATAATCAGCAACCCCCCAAATTGATTCTGGAACTCCAGTTTTTCCAAACCCAGGTAAATCAGGACAAAATACCTTAAAGCCTTTTTTAGCCAATATTTCTTGAACTTTTTTCCAAGAAGAAGAGGAAGCTCCCCAACCATGTAAAACTAAAATAGGCTGGCCTTTACCAGAAACCTTAAAGTTTGACTTTATACCTTTAATTATAACTTCTTTTTCTTCCATAATTAATCTATTTTTTTAAAATTAAGGTATTTCTGCAAAACTTCTGGAATTTCAATACTTCCATCTTTCTGCTGATAATTTTCCATAATAGCAATTATTATTCTTCCGACAGCAAAAGCAGTAGCATCATTCATGTGAACAAAATTGAGATCTCCTTTCCTTTTAAATCTAGTATTTAATCTTCTCGCTTGATAATCAGTCATATAGTCAGCTGAATGGGTTTCCCGATACCTCTTTTGACCCGGAAACCAAGCTTCAACATCAATCTGTCTAGCATCAGGAGCTCCCATATCTCCAGTACAAATTAACATTATTCGATAAGGAATCTTTAAAGACTGCATTAAATATTCCTGAATAGCAATAAGAAATTTATGTTCTTGTAAAGAGTTTTCAGGTAAAGTAAAACTCTCCATTTCTAGCTTATCAAACTGATGAACTCTGAAAATTCCTCTAGTATCTTTACCATAAGAGCCTGCTTCTCGTCTAAAACAACTTGAAAAACCAAGATAACGAATTGGAAATTTTTTGTAAGAAATTCTTTCATCTATATGCATTGATCCTAAGGTATGTTCAGCACTACCAATTAAATATAAATCATCTTTAGGTAAATGATATCTTTCGTCTTCATCTTCTGGACTCAATCTCGCCATCCTTCTATAAGGGCCAGGACGAATCATAACTGGTGGGAAAACTGGAGTAAAAATCTTATCTGAATGATCTTTATCAAAAGAATTAACAATTTCTTTAATTACTTTTTTAGAAGTCAAAACTTCAAAAACATACCTTATTAAAGCCACTTCTAGTAAAGCAGCTTCTCCTTTTAAGTAACCGAATCTAGAGCCTGAAACTTTAGCAGCTCTTTCAACATCAATAATATCCAATTTTTCGCCAAGAGTAAGATGATCTTTAGGTTTAAAATCAAATTTAGTAGGTTTCCCCCATCTTCTAATCTCTTTATTGTCTTCCTCGTCTTTACCAAAAGGGACATCTTTAGTAGGAATGTTTGGAACTTTAAACATTAACTCTTCCAAAGACTCTTCTACCTTTTCAAGATCAGGTTCTAAATCTTTTATTTTTTCTTTTAACTTTCTTGCTTTTTTAATATCTTTTCTTCCAATTTTATTCTTTTCACAACGCCAACCTTCTATTTTCTGCAATAAAGATCTTCTCTTTTTATCTAGTTTTAAAATTTTATCTACATCCAAATCAATTGCCTTGTCATCACAGGCTTTTTGAATTTTTTTTGGATTTTCACGAATAAATTCTAAGTCTAACATATTTATTTTTTAGGTTTCATTGTTGGAAATAATATTACTTCTCTTAAAGAATGGGAGTCTGTTAACAGAGCAACTAATCTGTCTATACCCATTCCATAACCAGCCGCTGGAGGCATCCCATATTCAAGAGCTTTTAAAAATTCTTCGTCCATTCTTTGAGCTTCACTGGAACCCTTACCAAATAATTTCTCTTGTTTCTCTAATCTTTTTCTTTGCTCTAAAGGATCGTTCAATTCAGAAAAAGCATTACATATTTCCATTCCTGCAACTAATAATTGGAAGTTAGCCAATTTTCCTTCATGTTCTGACTCTTTTGCCAAAGGTTGAAAACCTAAAGGATGATGAATTAAAAATGTTGGTTGGACAAGCTTATCTCTAAAAGTCTTATAAATTTCATCTATAATTTGTGCTCTGGAAGAACCTTTTTCAATATTTAAACTTCTTTTTTTAGCTTCTTCAAGTAAAAAGTCTTTATTTACATCTTCAAGATTAATACCGGTATTTTTCCTAAAAAATTGAAAGAATTCAACTCTTGGCCAAGGAGGAGTAAAATCAAGTTCCGTTCCTTCATAAGAAATTTTTAATTTTCCCGAAACTTTATTCAAAATATGTTTAAACATTTCTTCAGTCAGCTTCATTAACTTCTTGTAGTCTGAATAAGCCCAATAAAATTCAAGTATAGTAAAGTCAGGATTATGGCTTTTATCCATACCTTCATTTCTGAAACATCTTCCAATTTCATAAACTTTTTCAAACCCACCCACTAAAAGTTTCTTCAAATAAATCTCAGGAGAAATTCTTAAAAAAAGATCTAAATTCAAACTATTCAAATGAGTCTTAAAAGGTTTAGCTCGGGCCCCACCATACATTTTCTGTAAAATAGGTGTTTCCACTCCTAAAAACCCTTTGTTATCCAAAAAGTTTCTAATTTCTTTAATAATGTCTGATCTTTTTTTAAACTTTTTCTTAACCTCAGAGTTAAAAATTAAATCTAGATATCTTTTTCGATATCTTTTTTCTACATCTTCAAGGCCGTGCCATTTTTCAGGCAAAGCTCTCAAAGTTTTCGCTAAAAATTTGAAATCAGCAACCTTAAGAGTTCTTTCCCCTTTCCTAGTTTTCATTAAAACTCCTCGTACTTCTATAAAATCACCAATATCAAAATGTTCTTGAAAGAGTTCATACTTCTTTTCCCCCAATTGATTTTTTCCCAAAAAACACTGAACTTGACCAGTACCATCTTCAATGTCCAAAAAAGTAGCTCCTCCGTGAACTCGTAAAAGTCTCATTCTCCCAACTAAAATTATTTCCTTCTTTTTTTCCTTTAAAGAATTAAAGTTATCCAAAGCCTCTTTAATTTCATGTGTTCTTCCTGTTTCAAGAGGATAAACAGTAAAGCCAGCTAAACGAATAGATTTTAGCTTTTCCAATCTTTCTCTTCTAATTTTTTCTCCTGTATTCATATTTCTTATTTTATATTTTCTGTCTATTTAGTAAAGTACCAATTTAAAATTTCCCTTGCAGCAGGAACAGCTATTGATCTTTCTCCGGCCACACTCTCAAACATTATAGTTATTACAATTTCAGGATTTTCATAGGGAGCGAAAACAGAAACCCAATTATGATAAACCTTCTCTTTGGAACTAATTTCAGCTGTTCCAGTTTTAGCTGCTACCTTCACAGGTAAACTATTTAAAAAGGTAGCTGAGGCAAGAGGACTGTTTTCTCCACTTACAGTTTGTCTCATTCCTTCTTTTACAACTTGAAGATTTTTAGAACTTATAAAATCTTTTCTTATAATCTCCGGTTCAAATTCTCTAATTACTTCAAAAGAGTTAGAAGAATCTACTACTTTCTGAACTACTTGTGGCTCAAACAAGGTGCCTCCGTTAGCAATAGCTGAATAAGCAGTCGTCACCTGAATTGGAAGAATTGAAAAAGCTCCCTGACCAATAGAAAAATGATAAGTATCTCCTAATCTCCACCCACTACCAAGAGTGGGTAAAATACTGCTTCCCTCATCAGGCAAATCAATGCCTGTCCTAGCTCCCCATCCAAATAATTCTAAATACTTCTTAATCCTCTCTCCCCCCAAACCACTAATATTGAAATCTTCATTTCCGCCCCCAATACTATAAAAATAAACATTACAAGATTCAGCTATTGCTTTTCTTATATCAGTCGGACCATGAACTGCCCAATCATGATATTTATAAACAGTATCAGGATCATATTCATGTTCAACTTCTATTACTCCTTGACAATTAAGAGAACGACTAGAAGAAATAATATCTTCTTGAAGGGCAGCAGAAGCAACTAAAGGCTTAATGACAGAACCCGTAGAATATCCTATTCCTGAAATAGCTCTATTAAACAAAGCTTCACTTTTATTATTAAGAATTGCCTCTTTTTCCTTTTCTCTTGCCTGAGCAAAAGCATTATTGTCAAAAGAAGGAAGAGAAACTAAAGATAATATTCCTCCTGTTTTTGGATCCATCGCTATAGCAACTGCTTTAGTGTTTTCTATTGAAGATAATTGTTTTTCTAAAGCCTCTTTAATCTTTCTTTGTAAATCAGAATCCAAATAAAGAACTAAGTCTTTTCCTGATTCAGGAAGAGAAACAATTTCTTCAGAATAAATAGTTCCAGAAACATCAGCTTCAACCCTTCTTTGCCCAGGAATTCTTCGCAAATAACTCTCATAAAACTTTTCAAGTCCCGACTTGCCAATATAATCTAAGGAAGAATAAAATTCAGGCTCTTTACTCAAATCTCTTTTCTCTACTTTTCCAGTATAGCCAATTAAATGAGCAAAAGTTTCTCCATCTTTGTATTCTCTAAACAATTTTTCTTCTATTTCAAAGCCCTTTAAGTTTTTAATTTTAGTTTCTAAGATAATTAATTCTTTGTGTCCCAAATTCTTAGAAATTAGAATTTTCTCTTTATCGCTATTTTCAATTTTCTCAATAATACTACTCTTTTCTTCTTCTAAAATAGAAGCTACTTCTCCGATAATCTCTTCTTTTTCTTCGGAATTAGACAGGTTATACTTATTATAAATTAAATTAAAAACAGGTACGTTATAAACCAATTGTTTTTGGTTTCTGTCATAAATTATTCCTCTCCCCGCTTGAACTTTATAAGAAATATATTTATTAGCATCAGACTGAGCTGAAAGTTCCTCACCTTTAATAATTTGTAAATAAAATGTTTTTAGAAATAAACTAAAAACAACTAAAAAGGAAAAAAATAAAAAATATTTAAAAACTTTCTCTAAGATAGGAGTCTCGATTCTTTTAGCTGGCACCCCCCATTTCTCTTCGTTCTTTTTCGATAAAGTATCTAAGAGAACCTCATGAGGAGCAACATCTTTAAATTCCTTTTTATTTTTATTAACAAAGTAATTCTTCATCAAAAATTAAATTTAAAATAGTTCTTTAGAATAATCTTAATAGAAAAAGCAAAAAAAATAAAAATTATAGTATAAAACCCAAAATAGTTTACTGAAAAAATATCCAAGAAAAAACCACTAAATAAGGCTAAAAAAATACCCAAATCTTTTTCTCTTTCTTCTAAAAGATTAACTGAGAAAACTAATATTAAAATTAGATTAGGCAACCAAGAAAAAAAATGCACCAAAAAGCTTTGTTGTAATAGAATTAAAAAAACTACAAGAATTGTTAAAACAAAAAGGGGTTTAAACATCAAAAACTAGAATTTAAAATAATAAAAACATTTTCTAAATCTTCAACATCTCTAGAAGGCTCAATAGTTGCTTTTTTAAATGAAGATTGATCAGTCTCTTGAATATCGATAATCTTTCCAATTATAAGGTTTTTAGGAAAATCACTTCCTAAATTACTAGTAATAACTAAATCGCCAGAAGAAATATCAGCTTCCTTAGGAATCAAATCAAGAGAATAATTAGAATTATTATTCCCTTTAAGTAGCCCGTTAATATCTTTCTGAAAAACTTCAACATTAACTAAGCTTTCTTTAGAAGTTAATAATCTAACTTTTGAAATACTCTCATAAACCTCAACAATTTCTCCAATCAAGACTTTGCCTCCAGTAATTAATAAGAGATTAGATTCTAACCCATCTTCTGCCCCTTTGTTAATAGTAATAAAATGGTCTGAATCTTTGCCTATTATTTCAGCTATTTCTAAATCGAAATCTTTTTCTAAACCCAAATTCAATGCTTTTCTTAAAGTACTATTTTCTTCTTTTAATTCTTCCAATTCAATATTCTTACTCATTAGCTTTCTATTTTGTTCTAAAAGCCAAGCATTTTCATTTTTCAATCGAGAACTTTTAATTATTCCTTCAAAGAAATTAGAAGCAAATAATCCTTTTTGCCAAAGCCATCTTTGAGCTGGCTTTGAAACTGAATAAAAAGCACCTCTAATTTTTCTAGAAAAAGAAGTTAAATTTAAGAATAAAATCAAAATAAAAACAACAATAATAAAAATTAAACATTTCTTTGTAGAATAAGAATTTCCTTTAAGAAAAAAGTTACTATGGTTGTTAAATGTTTTTTTCTTTTTGTTAAACATTAGTTTAATTATAGCTTAAAAAGATAAACCTATAAAATATTTAATGAAAAAATAATTTTTAAGAAAAGCATACAAAAAAAGAATAAAAAGTTATTTAATTTTATATTCAAACTAAAAAACCTTTCCGTTATAGACATTATAGGAGGGCTTCCTACTTTCGCGGGCAACCCACTATCATCGGCCTTGAGAGATTTCACTTCCGAGTTCGAAATGGTATCGGGTGGAGCACTCTCAGTATAGCCCCCTTATAATATCTACAACCAAGAAAGGTTTGTATATGTTTCACAAAACTTTGGAGAATAAAAATCACGATTTATTAGTACTGCTTGGCTTAATAGATTGCTCTACTTACACCTACAGCCTATCAACCTCATAATCTCTGAGGAATCTAAGAGTTCTAATCTTGGGGCCAGCTTCGTGCTTAGATGCTTTCAGCACTTATCTGTTCCTAACGTAGCTACCCAGCCGTGCTTCTGGCGAAGCAACTGGCACACTAGAGGTTAGTTCAATCTGGTCCTCTCGTACTGAGATCAAGTCCCCTCAAAACTCCAACGCCTACGGTAGATAGAGACCGAACTGTCTTACGACGTTCTGAACCCAGCTCACGAACCGCTTTAATGGACGAACAGTCCAACCCTTGGGAGCTTCTCCACCCCCAGGATGCGATGAGCCGACATCGCTTGTCGACAAAATTTTTCTCCCGTTGCCGAGAGGTTCGGACTATATCATCATCCTACAAAGTCAGAAATGCAGGAGTCGGCGTATTAGCCCTCCTATTCAAAACTAGGAGAACTCTGACTCGTTACGAGTCAAGTCTCTACGAGGTTTAACTAAATTTATAATCCAGAAACTGACCTTTGGAATTTAGTTAAACTTCCCACGGTATTGTCCATACAATAATTATAACACACGCTGGGTTAATTATATGGAGTTCACCGTTATAAGCCGAGATTCCTTGTGTTCATAAGTTGCACAAGGTTACAATATTACTATTGTAGCACCCCGATATGTTGAGGTGCCGAACCGGACCGTTGATATGGACTCGCGGGTCCGACTAGCCTGTTATCCCCGGAGTAACTTTTAGCTGTTGATCTCTGGCGGTCCTACAACCTACCATCGGTTCACTAAGTTCTGGTTTCCCAACTGCTCACGTTATTATGTTCGCAGTAAAGCCAGCATATAGCTTTACCCTATACGTACGATTTCCATCCGTACTTAGCTGACCTTTAAACGCCTCCAATACTTTTTGGGAGGCAAGGGCCCCACTTAAACTGCCCACCAAGCACTGTCTCCATATAAAATGGATTAGAATCAAGATTTTGAAAGAGAGGTGTTTCATTGGCGACTCCATCCAAACCGAAATTTGGACTTCAAAGTCTACCTCCTACGCTACGCATCCAAAACCAAAACCCAATACCAGGCTACAGTAAAGCTTCCGGGGTCTCTTCGTCTAGCCGCAGGTAACCGGCATCTTCACCGGTACTGTATTTTCATCGGGCACCTTGTTGAGACAGTCCTCCAGTCGTTACACCATTCAAGCAGGTCGATAATTATTCGACAAGGGACTACGCTACTTTAACACGGTTATAGTTACCGCGGACGTTCACTGG
>CAYSZX010000010.1:0-22186 GCA_964435835.1 uncultured Candidatus Saccharibacteria bacterium
AGAAGCAAACAAAAGAAGAGTATTTAAGAACTTCGACAGTATAGAAGCTATAAACGCAGAAATAATTGAAATACCAGCTCAATAATTAAAATCTAATAAAATTTTTAATACAGCATTACAAATCATTAATTGTAATGCTCTTTTTTTCTAAGCTAAACAAATCAACCCTAACAAAATTTCTCACAGTATAACATTAGAATTGTTTTTAATAATTTCTATTATTTCTTTGTCGCTTTCTTCAGTTCCAAACAACAAAATAAAAAACAAATTAAGAAAGTAATAATTCACAAAATAAGTCTTACTATAAATTTTCTAATTTTTATTTTGTCCGTCTTAATAATTATTTAATGAACTAATTAAAGAATCTTAGAACCTACCTCTATTTTATCTTCTAGTTTAATCAAAGTAATCCTGTTTTCTTCTCTAACACAAAAAAACATTCCTTCAGAGATTTCTCCTCTAAGCTCTATTGGCTCTCTTTTTTCAATTACAATAACTTTCCAATTAATCAAATCTTTGGGATCATAATATTTTCCTATCCCAGAAAGAACTTGAATTTTTCTATCTTTAAGATCTACTTGAAACTTTAATAGTTGGTCTATATTCTTAACTTTTTCTGCAGATAAAATCTTCCCAACTACAAGCTTAGTCACGAAAAAATTATTCTTGTTATCTTCTTTTTTCATATTAAAAGTAATTATAACATTTTCTTCTCAAAATTGTTAATTTTTACTATTTCCTTTATAATAATTTTAATGAAAATAGAAACTAATTCAAAAAAAATAGATAAAATTCTTAATAGAGGAATTATTGCTCAAATATTTCCCTCTAAAAAAGAATTCAAGAAAAAACTTTTAAGCGGAAAAAGGTTGAAATTCTATATTGGTTTCGATCCTACTGCTCCTCTTCTTCATTTAGGGCACGCTCAAAACTTTATCTTAATGGAAAAACTTAGAAAATTAGGCCATGAAATAATAATTCTTTTCGGAGACTTTACAGCTAGAATTGGAGATCCAAGCGGAAAAGAATCGGCTCGACAACAATTAACTAGAGAAAAAGTTTTAGAAAATATAAAAGACTGGAAAAAACTGATCCAGCCCTTCATTAATTTAAAAGATAAAGAAAATCCGGCAAAGATAATGCAAAACCACGACTGGTTATCTAAACTAACTTTGGAAGAAACAATGGAGTTAGCTACTAATTTTACAGTTCAGCAAATGATTGAAAGAGATATGTTTCAAAAAAGACTAGAAGAAGAAAAGCCAATTTATCTACATGAATTTCTTTATCCCCTAATGCAAGGTTATGACTCTGTAGCTATGGATGTAGATGTTGAAGTTTGCGGAACAGACCAAATATTTAATGCTCTTACAGGAAGAACTTTAATGAAAAAATTAAAAGATAAAGATAAGTTTGTTGTTGCTACTAAACTATTAGCTAATCCTAAAACAGGAGAAAAAATGTCCAAGAGCACAGGAACAGGAGTTTTTATTCATGAACCTCCTAAAGAATTATATGGTCAAATAATGGCTCAACCAGATGAAATGATTAAAATTCTTTTCATTAGTGATACTTTTCTTTCTTTAAAAGAGATAAAGGAAATAATGAAAAAAAATCCCAAAGAAGCAAAAATGAAATTAGCTTTTGAAATAACTAAAATAGTTCATGGAGAAAAGAAAGCTAAAAAAGCAGAACAACATTTTATTAATGTTTTTCAAAAAAACAAAAAACCAGAAGAAATAAAAGAGTTCAAGATTAATAAAAAGAAAGTTAATATTGTTGATCTGTTAAATGATTGTGGTTTAACTAAAAGCAAAAGTGAAGCAAGAAGATTAATAGAACAAGGAGGAATAAGAATCAATGATGAAAAAATTAAAAAAGAAAAGGATATTACTATAGACAAGAAAGGAATAATACTTCAAAGAGGAAAAAGAGAATTTAGAAAAATTACTACTTAACTGAGTATTCAAAATAGATAAAAAAACAAGACACTATTTAGTGTCTATTTTATTTAAATTTATCTTTTAATTTACAATCTTGTATATTGTATCCATTCCTAATCCTATTACTGCAAATGTAAATCTCAAACTATTTTTTATTATTTCATCAGTTGTTTCTTCAACCCATTCCTCTACTTCTTTTTCAATATCTACTTTACTCAAACTTTTCCACCTCCTTATTATTTGCTGTTTACTATAATACAAACGAAATAAAAAATTGTCAATTACTTAAAAAAATAGCACCCTTTTTAAAAGTGCTCTTGCCAGCTTTAACCGACAAAATTAATTATGATTTAAATTGTTTCGATCATTCTGCTCCAAGGCTCGATAAGAATACGGATAAGGATATGGCTTTTTTCTAAGAAATTTAAGGCTTGATTTTTTAGCAACTTTTTTCAAAAAATCTAAACATTTTTCATGAGATTCCTTCTCTTCTTTTAGATATATTATTTCAAAGAAAAAAGAACACAATACAATACCATTAAAGGGGCTATTAATTTTTCTTAATCCCCAATGTAATTGAGTAAATACATATCTTCGTGGAATTATATGATAAACTTTTATTTCTTCCTTGTGCTCACATCCTTTCATTTGGCATTGAAAATCGTCCCTTTCTTTTATCCATCTTTTTTGTAATGTACTAAATCCTTTAATTCCCATTCATTTTCACCTCCTTTTTGATTTTTAATAATATAAAAAACAAAAAAAATGTCAAAAAATTATTGAACTAATTTTTTCCAATTGTTTTTGTAATATTCAAATTTTTCTTTAAATTTCTCTTTTGGAGTAATTTCAATATCTAATGATTTAAGCTTATCTTGTAAATATTGAAAAACTTCTTTTCTTTCCTTTTCAGAACTCATTTTTTCCAATTCTATAATATAGCCATAACCTTTAGTATAATCTAAACAAACAATAATATCTTTCCATTTAAATTGAAATCTTTTTCTAAACCATTTAATTTCTATATTAAACCCTAAAGAAATAAATAGTTTTTCTAATTTTTCAAAATCTTCTCTATCAAATTTGATTTCTATCTCTTCTCTACTATCATCATGAATTTTCCCTTTTTTTAACCAAACTTTAGAATAAAGGTTATTTCTCTGAATTCTTAAGTCTTCCTTACAATCAAAATAAAAAGATTCTTGATAATCCTCTTTTAGTAATTTAGCGTCTTTCTTAAAAAAATCTAAAAGTTCTTCGTACTTTTTTCTAGAAATAAAACTTCTAACTTCTACTTCAATATTTTTCATAATTAATTTTTAGAATCAATTGAACCTTTTTTAGCTCTCTTGTTATATTTCTCAAGTACTTCTTCTAGAGCTTCCTCTAAATCAATATCAAAACTATTAGCTACTGTAATTAAAGAAAAGAAAGCATCTCCTATTTCATCTTTAAATTCTTCTCTATACTCAATAGATTTTCTACCATAATTACTCATTTTTAGAACTTCTTTCGCTACCTCACCTAATTCAGACATAGTATCTAGTAATCTATGTTCTATTGGTGATTTTAAATTATTTTCTTTACAAAAATCTTTAATTTTCTTTTGTATTTCTTTCATTAAAACCATTATAACAAACTTTTTAAAAAACCGGCATTAAATTATAATTAGTTAATAATATAACTTAAAAACATGAAGAAAAAACATAATAAATTGATAAGAGATAAAATTCCTCAAATAATTGAAAAAAACAACCAAAAACCAATAATTAAAGAGTTAAACAAAGAAGAATTTATTGAAAAATTATTTGATAAATTAATAGAAGAAGCAAACGAAATAATTGAAGCTCAAGAAGATAAGAAAGAGCTTAAAGAAGAAATAGCTGATATCTATGAAGTAATAGATAATATTGTTGAATTATATGAATTAGACAAAAAAGAAATACTATCCATACAAGATAAAAAGAGAAAAGAAAGAGGAAGCTTTAAAAAGAAAATATTCTTAAAGGAAGTAGAAGATTAAAAAGAGGAATCACTACTAATATCTCCTAGAATAAAAACTAAAATTAATCCAATAACTAAACCAATTTTCATTTCTTTAAAAGCTTTAACTCTATAAGATTCGAAAAGAATATAAAAAGCGCTTAAGATCATCAAAATATGATGAACTTGAGAATAAATTCTCATAAAATTATCCCAACCCATTAAAAATAATCCTCCGATCGCAAAGAACAACAATAAAGGAACTGCAGAATTTAAAATTATCCTATTTTTGAATAAAAAACCAATAATAACTATTAGAGAAGCAATAGAGCAAAGATTAGTTGTTGTCCAATTTAAAAAATCTTTTTCAAGAACTCTAAGAAAATAAAAAGCATTTAATAAAATAATTACCAAGAAAGAAAAGATAAAAAATTTTTCAATATTCTTTTTAAATTTCTCTAAAAAACCCATAAGGATTATTCTTTTATAAACATTAAATAGCCTTGATTTCCAAAAGGAGAAAGAAAAGGTCTTTGAGGGTGTTTTATGGTTTTATAACCATGCTCCTTAAATTTATCCACCCACCAATCTTCCGTTTGAACATTCACATGAGCCGGATCATTAAGAGCGCTATCCCCTCGTTCTTTTACAGCAATCAAATGAACCATTTTACCCTTGGAAACTCTATCCCATTCCTTAATACAATCATCAATCTTGTTTAAAGGAATATGTTCTAAAACTTCTCTGCTAACAACAAGATCAAAATAATCATCAGGAAAATCTAAATCACCCGTAGTTTTTACTAAAGAACACTCTTTAGAATAAATTGAATTCTCAATTGCTTTCTTATTAACATCAATTCCAACTGCCTTATAATCTAACTTATTAAATTGCTCTACTAAAGTGCCAACCCCACATCCAATATCTAAAACTTTATCTTTCTTTTTTATATTAGCAGCTCCAGCCATTATAAAAGAAGCAATATAACGATAATAAAGTTTAACAAAAAAAGAAAAAGGAGAATTTAAAAATTTAACATGATTTTCAAAATAATAAGATTCATCATATTCTTCATTCTCATTCCTATAAGTTTCTGAAACTTTATTTAAAATTTTATTAAGAAAATTCATTGATTTGTTGTTACACTATACATATTTTAAAGAAAAATAAAAAGCTTGAGAATGAATCTCGAACTTTTTATTGTTTGTTCTGAAAAAACTAATCAGAAATTGTTTTCTTTTTATGAAAAATAATTTTAATTCTTCAAATAATGAAAAACCACATTCCTTCTACTTCTTGGACCATCAAGTTCTAAAAATAATAAGTTTTGCCAGGTTCCTCTAATAATTTCCCCTTTTTCTACGGGCAAAGTAACGCTTTGGCTTAACATTCCACTAGCTAAATGAGCTGAAGCATTATTATCTATTCTATCGTGTTTCCAATTCGATTGGAAATTATCACTAACCCATTTTTCAAAATCTTGCATTAGGCCTTTTTCAGCTTCATTTAAAATAATTGCTGCTGTAGCATGAGGAGCAAAAACATGCAGTATTCCATTTCCTTTAAGGTTTAACTTACTTAATTCATTAGTTAAATCTAGCACCTCAATTTTCTTGTTTGTTTTAAAATTTATTCTTTTAAACATTCTTTAAATAATTTAAAAAATTATTAATTCTTTTTAGTGAAGCAATTCCTAAAATTTAATCGTATAAATCACTATGAGTACCTAAGACCACAAATATAATTCTTCGAAAACTTTTTCTCTTATAAATAGCCCTTAAATCACCTGTTATATTTATACTTCTATAAGCCTTATACTTACCTCTAAGGGGATGATTATTTAAGATAGGATTAAATTCATCATCTAGAAAGGTTTTAAGTCTTTCTTTTAATTTCTTCTTTTCGCCAGATTTTAATTTCTTTAATGCTTTCTTGAAATTTTTATGAAAATAAATTTTCATGATCAACCAAGATAATCATCAAGCTCTTTAATTGAAGAAAAACCTTTAGAAATATTTTTTTCCCCTTGAATATCCTTTTCAATAGGGCCAAGAATTCTTTCTAATTCAGGAGTCATTTTAGGAACAGCTGAAAAGAAAACTTCTCTTGTTCTGATAAGGTTTCTAAGAGAAGAATTAACGACATCAGTTAAAGTTAATCCAAGCTCATCAGCAATTTCTTGAGCTTTTTCTTTTACCTTTTTATTAGTTCTAATATTAATAGTTTCTTTTTGACTATGGTTATTCATTTTTTTGTAGTTAAGTTTTTTTATAAACCGCCCGAACTCTTATATTATATATCATATTATATACAATATACATACATTATATATAAAGAGATAAAAAAGTCAAGCTTCTATAACCTAACTGTTTAGTAAAATAAACTATTTTAAAGCTGCATTAATTATTCTTTATTCAAAATTCCAATTATTAATATTACTATATAAAAAGATTTGATTCTTCCACTATGAAAGGGATCAAAAAGAAAGATTTTAGTTTTAGAAGCTATTCATTTCTTTTAGTTTTGTTCTTTAATGTTAAAAAGCACTCTCATTTCTTTAATTAACTATTTTTAGTTAGTATAAGAAATAAAATCTTTCTTATTTATTTCTGTTTTTCTTTAACTTATCTATAAAAACCTTTTCCAAATCTATATCTAGATAAGAAGCTAATTTAAGAGTCTGCCAAAAAATATCAGCTACCTCGTCTTCAATATCTCCTGGTTTAGTAGCATTTGTAAATTTACCTCTCTTAGTTTCTTTGTATAATAAGGTTCTTGAAACTTCTCCTACTTCTTCAACTAAATGAAGAAAGGCATGAGTTGGAGTAGTTTCACTTTTAGTATAACCTATTTTCTCTAAATGTTCTCTAACTAATTTTTGAGCTTTTTTAATATTCATATTCTTAATAAATTATATTTTAGATTATTATGATAAATTTAATTAGATTTAAAGTGTAGAGTATCTACAGTTATTGCGTTTTCCTTTCTTCCCCAGTAGATTTTCTATATTTTTTCTTATTTTTTATATATAGTTAATCTATAAATCTTTTTAAAAATATTTTTCTTTATTCCTATTTAAATGAGAAAAAAATCAAAAATCAATTCAATTAAGAGAAGAATAATCCTCTAATAAATTTTTTATCTTATCCCCTATTTTTTCAAAATCTATACTTTTTTGATGTTTAACATGCAAAATCATTATTCCTGATGATTCTAAAACTTTATCAACAAAACTATCTCTTTCTTGTCTATCTTTTCTTTCATGTGTTTTTCCATCATATTCAATTACAAGAATTGGTTTTAAATGCTTTTTTTCAAAAATAACAAAATCTACAATTTTTCTATTAATTTTATTCCTATACTTCCAAAAATCTTTTCTTGAGGCTGTAACTTCTACTATACTACCCAATACAATCTGAGGAAAAACCACATAATCATCAGGAATAATTTTTTCTAAATTTTCGAAAAATTTTCTTTCAGAAACATTTAATAAAAAATCTTTTCTTTTGTAAGGAAATCGTTCTTTATGAAAAAAAGAATAAATTTCTTTTTCAAAAAAATTTAATAAAATAGCAACAACTCCGATAATTATCAATATTGTAAGAATTCCCATATTTAATAGATATTACTATTAATATTCTTCACTAATTTTCTTTATCCTCCCACTATCTTAATCCATTGTCAAAACCTTCCCATTCTCTATCTTTAAAACATCACCAAAAAATCTAATCTCCTCACCATCAACAATTATCCCGTCCCCATCACTACAAGCATAAATAACAGAATCATTGCTTTTTGAATATTTAATTAAATCTTTTAAATATTTTTCTCTATTCCTATTTAAATGAGGAAAGAACTCAAAATCAACTAAACCTAAAGAAGAATAATCTTCTAAATGAATCATACTTTCTTTGTCATATAAGGCGGCAATATCTACTACCTCTGACATTATTATACTCCCTGCAGAAACTCCTATTAAAACACCTCCCTTCTCGACATAATCTCTTAATAAAGAAACAAAACCTCTTTTTTTAATATTGTTTAAGAAACAAAAAACATCACCACCAGATAAATGAATAGCATTACAAGATAAAAGTTCTTTTATCTTTTCTTTTTTAAATTCTTTATCTAAATCAAAATAAAATAAATCATTTATTCCAAACTGCTTATACCATTTAACTTTTTTATTAAAATACTTTCTATCTAAATCAGATTGAGAAGGGATATAAGCAATTTTAGGTTTAAAATCAAAAAAACCCAAAAAAGCCTCATCTATCTGAGTCTTTCCCTCTACCTGATCACTATGTAAAATTAATTTTCTCATTAAAAATATTAAAGATTATTAAACCATTTCCCAAATTGATCCCATCTATCTCCCCAAGCTTTATCTCTTTCTTCATCACTCATTTCAGCAAGAACTTTACCATTTAAATCGGATTGAAAAATAAAATCAAAGAAATAACCCCCTTTTCCTCTTCTTTCAGTTAAAAGTTTACCATCTTGCCCACTTTCAAATGTTTTTTCTCTATTCTTATCCTTATAAGCAACTACTTGTTGAATTCTAGCTTTGCTTGGTTTTTTAATTAATTCAATTAAACCATCTACTCCTAAAGTATTTTGTGCATAATGAGTATAAGGTCCAGGAAAACCATTAAACTTTTTAATAAATAAACCAGCATCAACAGCAACAACTGGTTCACCAATCTTATTAAAAGATTTTCTAGCTTTGTCCAAAGCTATTTCTTTTAAAGAACTTGATTGTATTTCAATAACATCAAGTTCTTTTCTTTTTAAGTCTATATTATAATCTGAAAGTCTATGTTTGGCTCTTTCAAATTTAAAATTATTACCTGTAACAAAATATACACTCATAAATTAAAGCTTTTAAATATTTATCTTCTTCATTTTTTTATCTAAAAGGGCGAAGAAAATCTTTATCGTTGTATCCTTGTTTTCCCATATCTTCTTCTAGTTTCTTTTCCTTTTCTACAAAATCAAGAAGAAGTCTTTTTATTAACTTTATCTTTTTATCTTCTATTCTTGAATCATTTTCACAAACCTCGATACTTTTTTTAATTTCTTTTTCCATTTCTTTTAAAAATCTTATCTTATCTTCATCTTCTTCTATATCTCTTTTTAAAGGTTTTTCAATTGTATCTTCTTTTAACTGACGTATAAGCATCATACCAAGCTCACCTGAATTAACCTTTCCAACAAAATCAGGATTAATAAATCTTTGAATTTCTCCTTTATGAAAATCAATTAAGTCTTTAATATAAGTATTTTCTTGTTCGGAAGCCAGTTCTTTTCCCGGCCTTAACCATTTATCTAAGTTTTCAGACATGTTTTTTATTTAATCCTCTTTAAACTTTTATAAATTTCCTAAATCTATTTATTAACTTCTTCTTTTCTTTCCATTAATTTTCCAATTCTTTCCACTCTTTTCAAAATATCACTATGACTAGCATAAAGATTGTCCAAAACTTCCTTATCTAATGTAACCCATTCCACCTCCTGAGCATCATCTCCAGCCTTCCCCTCTAAACTAGGAAATTCTCCGTGAATATAGTAAGCAGTTGTTTCCATCCAAGCATTATCAGTATTTCTTGGATCATCTACATAACCCTTATAAATCAATTCCCATTCCTCTTCCCCAACTTCTTCTTTCTTAATTCCCGTTTCTTCTTCTAATTCCCTTTGAGCTGAATCAATAGCTTCTTCTCCTTCGTCTATCATTCCTCCGGGAAGTGCCCATTCACCTGTATCTTTTCGCTGGATTAACAAGCATTGTAATTTTCCATCTTTTTCTCTAGTAATAATACTATCAGCAGCAAAATTAGCTCCCCATTTTCCAAGAAACCATCTTCCTTCTTTACCTGTTCGCCCTCTAGGATTAAGAGGTCTTCCTTTTTCATCGAACTTTATCTCTTCATTATTTTTCTTATACTCATGACTAGTAAAATCTCTCTCAATCTCTTCAGCATTCTGAGGGTCAGCCCATCCAGCTCCTCCTTCTTTTCCTTTTGCGTTCTCCAAAACAGAAGGAGCTGTATAATTAACTCTTTTATCTTTATAACCAGGAAATTCTTTCCTCCAGTCTTTTTTATCCTCCGGCACTTCAAAAGGTTCAGGAAGTTCTTCTTTTTTATATGACTTTTCTTTTTTAAAACCTTTTTTCTCAATATTTGTCATATTATTTTTAAATTAATTTATAAAGTCATTATAAATTCTTAAAGTAAAATAGGTTTCATCAAAAACGCCGTAATTAAAATAATCAGTTTTATCGAATTCTTTTTTAATAAAATTATAAATTCTCTTGTAGTTTGGTTTTCTATTCATACTTATTTTAAACCTTGAACAACCCAAACTCCTCTATCATCTAACTTTAATTTTAAATCTTTAAATTTTGAAAATAGTTCCTCTACTTCCTCTTTTTTGTAAAAACTATGGGCCAATCCTTTTTCAGGGCCAGACATAGGAACAAAAGTACCTTCGGCTATTTTTCTATTATTTTCAAATGTTTCCCATTTTTTAACGCTTTCTAAATCAGGAACGGTAATAAATATCTTTCCATCACCTAAAAGGGCTTTATATATCCTGTTAATTAATTCTTGAACTTGTTTTTTTCTACCATGATGAATTGTAGCAACAGAGATAATTAAATCATATTTATTCTTAGGAATTTCAAATTCAAACATGCTAGTACAAGAAATATTAGAATCCTTACCCAATAATTCTTTAGTCATTTCAACCGATGTTTCGCTTGAATCAATACCATCTGTTTTAAAACCAGCAGATTGTAATATTTTTAAATAATTTCCAGATCCACAACCAATATCTAAAACATGTTTAATTTTAAAATTTGATTTATTCAAAAATTCTTTAAAAAATGGGTGAATTCGCCCCGAAAGACTTGCCCAAGCTTCACCTCCTTCTTGATAATCCTTATAAATTTTATCCCAGATTGTCATAACTTTATTATTATTTTAATAAAAATCTTAGTTATTGACCAAGCCTTACTTTACATACTCAGACAAAAAGCTAATTTCTTCTCTATAAACTTTCTGAGCTACATCAAACTCCCAATAAACATGACCCTGTCCTTCTAACACCATATATGATTGCCCCTTACTTTTAACTTTTTCTATAGTCTTTTTTCTCAATTCTTTAGATACATACTCATCATCTTCTCCATAAACAAGATGAATTCCGCCCGGATAATTATTCATAGCATCAAAAAAATTAGAATCTCTTGCTTCAATCCAAAACTTACCTCTATATTTTTGTCCTTTTTCTTCATATATTTTATCAGGATCAACATCAACATTCGTTTTTGCATCAGGTACCCATAAAATAATACAAGGAATACGATCTTTAAATCGATCTTTTCCAGCTACCACCATTGCTGTTGTAGCTCCCATACTTTGCCCCATTAAAACTACTTGATAACCAAGTTTCAAATACTTATCAGTGAAATAAGAGGTTGTTTCTATCCATTCATTAAAAGAAGAATCAATATATTGACCTTGTGAATTACCACTACAAGGTTGATCAAACCTTAAAACAGAGAAATTCTCTTTAAATAATAAACGTTCAAAATTAACAAAAGCTCTAGAAGAACCAACAGAATTACCTCGAAAACCATGATTAATAATAACAATCTTCTTTTTATTATTAGAGGGTTCTGACAAAACACAGAATATTCGTTTATTATTAATATTTTCAAAACGTGTAATCTTTTTCATTTTTTATTATCTAAACTATTTTTTTATCTATTTAAAAACAATATCAGTAATTACAATATAACTTGATTCAAGAACTTTTTAAAACCATTTTTATCTTTTAAAAATAATTCTCTATCCTTTTCCCAAACCCTTAATATCTTTTTTCTCAATTCCTGGTGTTCAGGATAACCCAAATCCTCAACTAAAATAAGATTATTAAATTCTTTTGTATTCAAAAGAACAGTTAAAGACTCTTTCAAGTTCTCTATCTGTTCCTCATTTAAACCTTTTTCTTTACAAAAATTAGTATAGTTCTTTAAAAAATGAAAATGTAAGAGTTCATGACAAACAATAGTAATTTGAAAAGGAAGATTATGCCACATACTAATCATGAACCATTTATAATCTTCATTACTATAAGGACAAATAAACATTGTAGTGAAATAAGCAGTAATTTTTTCAGAAGAAACCTCTTTTTTAAATATCTTTTTTAAAATTTTAAAAAATTCTGGTTCTTTCTTGCTCCATATTCTATCCAACGCCTTTACCTCTTCCGAAATAATATCTTCTTTAAACTTAAAATAAGATAAACTTTTAAAATAATTTTTTACTAATTCAATTGCTTCTTTATCATTTAATTTTAAAATTTGGTTTTTCAAATCATTAGGAACCATAATAGTTTCTTTTTCATAATTAATACCCCAAGAAGGTTTTACATCTTTAACTGTTTCAACCCAGTTCTCGGCGTCTTTTTCAATATTATAAATAAAGTTTACCATAATATTTTCATTAATAATTACCCCTTCTCCCTTTTTATTTTACTATTTTAGATTCAAAATAACGTTCTTGAAATTCTGTTAAAGCTTTTATTTGTTCATTAGAATAATCTACACCTTTAGGAACAACTACCAGTTTATCGTCATCGTCATCTATTCTATGAATTATAGCAATACAATAACCTATAAATTCTTCTTTTGGCTCAAAGACTCCTAAAAGATAAGCATCAATTTCTTCTCCATCGGGTGCTTTTGTGTTGGGAACAAAACCATAATTTACAGGATAAATAAAATCCCATTTAGGATGTTTGCTTCCTAAAGAACGATCTATTTTAATAGTTATTTTTTGATTTAAATATTTTTTTAAATTCATAAAAATAGAATCAATTTCTTATACTTATAATTTTATATTAAAATAAATTCTTATTAATTCTACCCAACATATCTCCAACTAATTTCTTTTGAGTTTTCATTTCCTTTTTAGCAATTTTCTTTGAAACTTCTAAATTTAAAGTCTCTCCTTCTAAAGTTCTATCCTCTTCTTTAAGATATTCAATTTGATCAAAAATAGATCTATCAAATTTACCTGCGTAAAGAAATGGTCTAATAAAACCAGAAATACCGATATCAGCAAGTAAATCAGCATCTTGAAGAATTTTAAGTTCTAATGATCTTTTATCAAGCTTATCTCCTCTTAAATCATGGTTTTTAATTAAATAAGAAACTTCTTCAATAAATTCTTTAGGATAATTATTCTTTTTTAAATAATCTTCCGCTATTTCAGCACTAAAACCTGCATGCTTATTCCATTCTTCACGATGATTTTCTAAAAAACCATTTGGACCAAAAAGATTTTCTTCATTAAGTTTAGACTTTCCAACATCATGAAAAATTGCAGAAACTAATACCTCTTCTTCTTTAACTTTTTTATCTAACTTATTAATAACTTTTTTAGCAAACCAATAAACCATTAAGGTAAAATAAGTTTCGTCAAAAGGACCAGAATGAAAATAATTAGTTTTTTCAAACTTCTTTTTTACAAAATTATATATTTTCTTATAATTTGGTTTATTTTTCATGTTTTTCATTTTCCCATCCTTAACCTCTATTGTCAAAAACTACCCTTCTCTAAACTCCCTATCCTTCTCCACTATCTTAGGATTCACCTCCAAGCTCTTCTCATTAATCCCCATTAATCTAATACCATCTAAACTCCTTACTCTTGATAAAGCAACATAACCCATTCCATACTCAAAAGATTGGGATAAATCTATTTCAGCTACATCTAAACTCATTCCTTGGCTTTTATGAACAGTAATAGCCCAAGCTAAACGTAAAGGAAATTGTTTAATGCTAGCTAATATTTCATCTTCTTCTTTAATGTGCCATTTAGTTGGTTGAACATTAACTTTAAGACCTGATCTGGTTTCAACAAGAGGACAATTACCATTATAATTAACTATCCGACCTAAAGTCCCATTAACATAACCTTTTTCAAAGTTGTTCTTAATAAACATAACTATAGCTCCTTTCTTTAATCTTAGTTTTTCAGGAGCTAAACAACTCTTTTTTAAAACATGAATTAGTTTTTCAGAACCAACTGAACTCATATTATAAATCATTTCTTTTTCATTAATCCTATCTAATTCATAACGATTAATTAAATCAACATTAAAATTATGAGCATATAATTTAGTTGGTTTATCTAAATCTTTTATTGATTTATTTAATCTTTCTTTTAATAAGTTTAATTCTTTTTTACCTGCCTTATTCTTTCTAATCTTATTTAAAATACTAATAAGGTTCTTATCCGTATGTCTAAATTGTTCTGTTAAGTAACAAACTTTTAAATTTAATTCTTTCCAAGCAAAAGATTGAAAAGAAAATTGAAGCTTTTGATCTATACTAACTGGAGGAAGTTGAAAGAAATCACCAGATAATATTATTTGAATTCCTCCAAATGGTAAATTTGATTTTCTAACTCTTTTACAAATTTCATTAACAAGATCAAATCTATCAGCATCAAGCATAGATATCTCATCAATAACTAAAACTTCTGCTTCTTTTATTCTTTTTCTTAAAAACTTTTTCTTAATAATTTTTTTAATTGATTTTTCGTCCATTTCTCTTTTCAAACCAATACCAGACCAAGAATGAATTGTTCTTCCATCAAGATGAGTAGCAGCAATACCAGTAGAAGCAGTTACTCCCACTTTAATTTGAGAATCTTTTAAATAATCAATAAATTTATTTAATAAGAAAGTCTTACCGGTTCCTGCAGAACCGGTTAAGAAAACATTAGCACCTGATTTTAAAACTTTTAAAGCTTCTTTTTGATTCATGATTTAAGAATAACAAAAAACTCTTTAATTTCTTAGTTGATATCCTAATGAAGGTTTTTAAGAAGCCAGATTTCTGTAACTCCTTTATTCGTGCTTTTTAACCAACTTTCAGGAATTTCTAAAGAAGATAAAATAAATAAAGGATTTTTACTTTGACATTCTATCTCAAAATAATTACCTAAGTTTAAAATACTGTCTATTATTAATTCGCAATAATCATCTTTTTTAAAAATCCTTCTCTTCTTTTTAATTTTAATAATATTTGTTTTATCTTTTGTTTTTTCATAAAATTTATCTCTATTATATTCCTGCTCAAAAACCTTTCCATCAACCTTTTTCTTATAAGTAAATTTAGATTTTTTCTCATCAATTCTTCTGTGCCTATAACCTTCCTCGTTTTTCACGTTACTATAATCATCATAATCATAATATTTATCTTCAATGAAAAGATTATGAGTTAACTTAAACCCTTTTTTTGTTATATGTTGAGCAAGTTTATCTATGCAACCATTATTTATTATAAACCTTATTTCTTTTTCTTCTTTCATAATTTTTTAATTAATTTTCTAAAAAAAAAGTAAAAGATTGAGAAATTAAGAGCTAAATCTTTTACTAAAATTAGTGACAATTTCTTTAATAAGCTTCCTAATATCTCTTTCAGGCACTTCTGAAATTTGTACTTTACTATTCATAATACTATGCACACCATGAATATATCTATTTGGAATATCTTGCTCTGTAGAATAACTCTCGTAAAATATTTCTTCTGGTTGATATCCTTTTTTTCCTATTAAGTATCCATAAATTTCTGTGCCAGGATAAGGTCTAAAAATAGATATGTTAAAATAGTCTAATCCTATCTCTCCAAGTTCCATAATAAAATTTTTTGTTTGGACCATTTCACTATAAGTCTCAGTTGGAAATCCAAGAACAAAAAATCCTTTTACCGTCCACCCTATATTAGACATTTTATTCACGACTCTTTTTACCATTCCATTATTAGTTCTCTTATGAACCATCTTTAATATCCTTTTGCAACCAGACTCAATACCTATTGAAATTATTCTTCCTCCAGACTCGTAAAGCCTCTTCAGAAGATCTTCATTCATTTTATCAATAATATCACTTCTCGCCATTCCTCTCCAAGTTATTTTTCCATATATTCCGGCTCTTTTAAGCAAATTAAGAAATTTCTCCGCTCGTTTTGAAGTGATTAAAAATTGATCATCCAAAAAATGAAAATGCTTATGTTCTGGGAAAGTATTTTTTATCTCGCTCACAACTTTTGTCATATCACGAAATTTAACTACTCTCCCATATAAAGCAGGAGAAGCGCAAAAAGCACAATTATGAGGACACCCACGGGAAGTCATCATAAAATAAGCTCTATTTGGTTCAAAGAATTTTCTATTAATGAAAGATAATTCATTTAAGTCCATTCTGTCTTCTCTTGGATTAATCACTACCTTATCGCCGTCTGAAAAAGCCACACCATTAATTTCTTCTAATGGAAAACCTGCTAGAATATTATTTAATGGTTTTTCTCCCTCTCCATGAACTAAACAGTAAAGAAAAGGGTACTTTATAATAGTTTCCTCTGGTGCTAATGAAGCATGCACTCCACCCAATATAATTTTTTGGGGGAGCTGTTCAGCAATTTTCATCACCATACCAACATTTTCAGAAACAGCATTAAACCCTATATATTCTGTTCTATATTCACACAATAAAGAGACCAATTTATTTATAGAAACTGTATTAAACTCAGCGTCTAACAATCCTACGCTCCGTCCTCTTTCATCAAGATAGGTGGCTATACTACCTAAACCTAGAGGAGAATTAGGATATTGGTCGTTGCTTTCTGAATATTCGTAGTTTTTAGCAGGACTGTTTACTAATACTATATCATATCTCTCTAATTTTGGTTTAATCATTTTCAAATCACCTTTTTGATTTTTTTTTAAAATTATTAAAGTGCTATATGTCTTGAATTTTATCATCTTTCTTAATAAAATACCAGATTCTTAATAAAAAAGGAGGATATTTATAAAAAAAATAACTTAAAAAAATATTAAAATTTAACTATATTATTCTAAAAAAGGATTCTTCTCACCAAAAACAATTCTTGGAGTATGATTATTAATTAAATCAAGAGAAACTTTATATTTATCTCTGTAAAGAGAGCCAACTGCACCAAATATTCCTTGAGAATAATTAAAGCCCATCTTTTTAACTACTTTCTTAACTTCTTCTTTCGAATTTCCTTCAATTTCAATAAAAGGATTTAAAAAGGGCCATTCATCAATACAAATTTCTACCCCATCCAAATCCCAGATTTCCCTTTTAGTTTCTTGATAAGCTTTCTTTTGGCAACCAATAGTAGAAAGAATCTTTACAGCTTCTTGAAAATCACCAATTTCTATTTCTAATTCTTTCTGACCTTCGATTTCTTTTTCTGTAGTAATAGATTTCAAGGTCATTGTTATTTTATTACCTTCATCTCTAATTCTAAGCCAGGTTCTTTTCTCATGATATCCTTTCGGAAGATTAAAAGTAACTCTTTTTTGAAGATGGTCTGGATAAATTAACTTTCCCCCTATTTTCTTTAATTTTTTCCGAATATTGTCTTTTTTAATATTCAGAAATTTAATTTCATATTCTACATTCATTACTAAAGACTCGTTTCAATAGTGGCACTATTATAAAGATCCTGAACAATTTCCGAAATAACGGAGTTTAATTTTTGCTGTAATAGATATTGTTCTATCTGTAATTTAGCTTCTTCAAGGGAAGGAACTTCCTCTCCTTCTCCCGCTAAGGATTCTTTATTCTCTTCATAAAAATTCTCTATTTCTTCTTCACTTACACTAATTTCATTTTCTTGTTGTAAAAAATTACTATACTTTTCAAAAATAATTTGCTCTCTAAGAGTTTCTTTAAGATCTTCTTCAGAAGTATTATTTTCATTTAATATTTGCTGAAACTCCTCTTGAGTTTCAAATTGCTGAGCAATTTGATCGTATTGATTATTGATTTCTTCCTCTGTTGCTGTTATTCCTTGAGAAAGAGCTTCTTGAAAAAGAAGTTTGTTCTGAATCATTTGATTAAGCAAATCTTCTTCTGAAGTTCCTTCCGGGGCTAAATCTAATTGCTGTTCAAACTTTTCACGTAAAATAGGTTCATCATTAACAGTCGCTACAATATCTTCGCTTAATTCATCAGTAACTTCTTCTTTATTATCTTGAAAATAAAAAAAGATTGCCACACCAATCGCAATAACAATAAAGCTAATAAAGAAAGGATTATAAATTATGCTCTCTGTTTTAGTTTTTTCCATTTTTTTTAAATTAACTATTAAGGCTTAATTATAATTATAAAGGTCTGCTATTAATTGTAAAGTAATACATCTTCCTGCTATTTATAAGATCTAAATCAAAAAATACCTTTTTATCTTTTTTTAATCTGTCGAATTATTAAAAAGATAATTAATACTATAAAAAACACCATTGTTAAAAAATAAGCTAAAAAGTTAGTTTCCGGTTCAGGAAAGAAATATAAGGTAAAATAACCAACGATTGAAACTACTATAATAGAAGTTAAAGAGTTTATTTTCATTATCTTATTTTAACATTAATAACTAATTTAAAAACCTTCTTAATAGAAGGTTTTCTTTATGCGGTGAGGCTGGGATTCGAACCCAGGGAGATATTTCTACCTCACATCGTTTCCAACGATGCGCTTTCGGCCACTCAGCCACCTCACCATCACATCAATTTTAATGCTTTGATCCTCTCCTTAACCGGAGGATGAGTCATAAACAATTTTGCCAAATAATTCTTTTCTTTAAAAGGATTAGAAAAATATAAGTGAGCAGTTGAACTGTTTAATTTCTTCATTCTGCTATTATCAGAGGAAATCTTTTTTAAAGCATCAGCTAATCCTTCCGGGTCTCTAGTTAATAAAGCCCCGTCAGCATCAGCTAAAAACTCTCTCTTTCTAGAAATAGCCATTCTAATCAGTAAAGCAACTAAAGGAGCTAAGAAAGCTCCAATTAATCCTAACAAGACAAACAAGCTAGATCTGTTTTTTCTATTTCTTCTCCCTCTAAAATAATTAAATCTTAAAAATAGTCTAGAGAGAATAGAGACAACACTTACTAAGATTACCACAAGACTAGCTAAAAATACATCTCTATTGCCAACATGAGCTAACTCATGAGCAATCACCCCCTCCAGTTCTCTTCTGTCTAATTTATCCAGCAAGCCTTGAGTAACAACAACTTTAGCATTTTCTTTTTTTCTTCCAGTAGTAAAAGCATTAGGCTGTCTTTCTTTACTAATATAAATCTTAGGTAAAGGTAATCCAGCTGTAATACATAAATTTTCTACTACCCTATAAAGTTCAGGATTATCTTTCTTTTCTATTTCTTGAGCTCCACTCATTTTTAAAATAATCTTGTCAGAATAAAGCCAACCAGCAATAATCTGAAAAATAGCTAAAAGAGAAGCAACAATTAAAAAACTAATATCTTCCAAAAGATAACTAAAGAACCAACCAAGTCCAATAACAAATAATAAGAAAAAAATAATCAGAAACCAAGTTTTACGAATATTGGAATCTGCTTGAGTATATAAGTTTGGCATTAGAAATCAGCTTTAGGGACTCCTCTTTTTTCTTTATTCTTTAATTCAAAGAATTTCATTTTCTCAAAACCAGAAAACTTAGCAACTATATTAGTGGGAAAGCTCTCTATTTTGGTGTTTAGATCACGAACATTAGTATTATAGAACCTTCTGGCAGCTTGAATCTTATCTTCCGTATCTCTTAGTTCTTCTTGTAATTTAGAAAAGTTCTCAGAAGCTCTTAATTTAGGATATTCTTCAGAAACAGCAAAAAGGGTTTTTAAAGTATTAGTTAATTCTCCTTCTGCTTTTCCTTTTTCTTTTACATCACTAGTCCCCATTGCTTTGGCTCTAGCCATAGCAACATTTTCAAAAATATCTTTTTCATGCTTGGCATATCCCTTAACAGTTTCAATTAAATTAGGAATTAAATTATATCTTCTTCTTAATTGAACATCTATATCAGCCCAAGCCTCTTTAGCTCTATTCTTAAACTTAACTAAGTCATTATAAATAATGACTCCTATTAAGAATAAGATACTAATTATAAGGGCTATTGTGGATGAAATCATAAAAATTAATTTACTATAATAATAAAAGAATTATAGCATTTTAAAACCCCCATTTAAATGGGGGTTTAATCTATTATCCAAGTCCTCCCATTCCGCCCATTCCTCTCATGCCTCCCATTCGACCAGCCATTGGGTTACGTCCTCCTCCTTCATCTTCCTCTTCCGGAAGATCAACAACCAAAGCTTCAGTAGTTAGAATAATTGAAGCAGCTGAACTAGCATTTTCTAAAGCTGATCTTACAACCTTTGTAGGATCAAGAATACCAGCTTCAATCATATTAACTATTTTACCAGTAGTAGCATTATAGCCTTTAACCCAATCTAAATCATCTTTTTTATCTTTTCCATCTTTAATTCCTTTAACAATCTCATAAAGATTAACTTTATCTGCTCCTGCATTTTCAATTATCTGTTCTAAAGGAGCTTGAATAGCTTTCATAACAATTTCTTGACCAGCATTGTAAGATTCATTTGAGCCTTTTTCTTCGCTATCTAATAGTAAGGCAGCAGCAGTTAAAGCAATTCCGCCACCTGGTAAAGTTCCTTCTTCTACAGCAGCTTTAGCAGCAGCTAAAGCATCTTCCACTTTGTGTTGCATAGACTTTCTTTCAACTTCGGTAGCAGCTCCAACTTTAATAACAGCAACACCTCCAGATAATTTAGCTAATCTCTTTTTAAGTTTTTCTTTATCAAAATCAGAATCACTTCTTTCAATTTCCTTTCTGATTTGAGCTACTCTATTTTCAATAGCTTCTTTTTCTCCTTTACCTTCAACAATGATAGTCTTTTCTTTATCAGCAACAACTTTTCTAGCTGAACCTAATTGATCTAGTTCAACATTTTCTAATTTAAGACCTAATTCTTCAGAAATAAACTGAGCACCAGTAACTACCGCAATATCCTGAAGAATCTTCTTTTTACTGTCTCCAAATCCAGGAGCTTTAATACCTAAAACATTAAAGGCACCTCTTAATTTATTAACTACCAAGGTAGCAAGAGCATCACCTTCAATATCGTCAGCAATAATAACTAATTCTTTTTTACCTGTTTTCCCTACTTTTTCTAAAATAGGTAACATTTCTTGAACACTAGAAAGCTTTTTGTCGGTCACTAAAATATAAGAATCTTCGTAAACAGATTCCATTCTTTCAGAATCAGTAATCATGTAAGGAGAAATGTAACCTTCATCAAAATGTAATCCTTTAACTACTTCCTTGTCAAAACCAAAAGTATTTGATTCTTCCACAGTAACAACTCCATCTTTTCCTATTTTCTCCATTACCTCAGCAATTAAATTACCCATTTCTTCACTTTCAGCTGAAATAGTAGCTACTTTAGCTATATCTTCTTTATTCTTGACCTTTTTAGAAGCTTTCTTTAAGAAATCAGTAATAGATTTAACTTTGTCTTTAATTCCCTTACTAATGTCGGTAGGAGTATAACCTGCCTCAACAAGTTTCAAACCTTCGTTAATCATACTTTGAGCTAAAACAACAGCGGTAGTTGTTCCATCTCCCACTTTATCATTAGTTTTTTCAGAAACTTCTTTAACAATTTCTGCTCCCATATTTTCCGTTGCATCTTTCAATTCAATTTCTTTAGCAATAGTAACTCCATCATTAGTAATGATAGGAACACCAAAACTCTGACCTAAAACAACGTTTCTTCCGCCTGGTCCTAATGTTACTTTGACAGCATTAGCCAATTTATCGACACCTTGTTTTAGTTTTTTACGAGCTTTTTCCTTATATAAGATATCTTTTGCCATAATTTAATAATTATTTATTTGATAATTGCTAAAATATCACTTTGTTTGGCAATTAAATATTCTTTGCCATCAACCTTTATTTCGTTTGGGCCATACTTGGTAAATAAGACTTTTTGACCTTTTTCAATCTCCATAGGGATTGTCTTACCTGATTTATTCTTTTTACCAGGACCAACAGCAATAACTTTTCCTTGTTCTGGCTTCTTTTTATCAACTGTTTCTGGTAATAGAATACCAGATTCTGTTTTTTCTTCTTCTTTGATTGGTTCGATCAAAACATGATCGGAAAGAGGTTGTATCTTCATATATATTAAATTTTATTATTAATTTATTTTTAGCACAGGCGACCTTTGAGTGCTAATTCTTTAAAGTTATATTAGAAAAAAGAAAAAATAGTGTCAAGAAAAAAGAAAATATCAGCTAAATCAAGTTTTCCTATTATAAACTTATAACAGA
>CAYSZX010000011.1:0-20914 GCA_964435835.1 uncultured Candidatus Saccharibacteria bacterium
ACGGGTTGATTTTTAATATTTAAATAGGTACAATAAAGTATATTATAAGCTAATTTTTAATTATGTCATCTTCTAAAGAAGGCAAAAAAATTGGAGAAGTGACCCACTATTTTGGCAATATTAGTGTGGGGGTAATTAAATTGACTGAGGATTTGAAGGTTGGAGATAAGATTAGAGTTGTTGGCGGAGAAAGAGAGTTTGACCAAACAGTTGAATCTATGGAGATAGATAAAGAAAAAACCGAAGAGGCTAAGAAGGGAGACTCTGTTGGTTTAAAACTAGAAGGAAAAGCTAGAGAGGGTTACGAAGTCTTTAAGCTATAAGATATTTAAAGAAAAATGGCAGTAGCTTCTGCGCCAGGTAAAGTTATTTTATTTGGTGAGCATGCTGTTGTTTATGATAAATTAGGGATCGCCTGTACTTTTGATAAAAAATGCAAAGTTAAAACTTCTCTTACAAAGAAGGAATCTGTTTTTATAAAATCTGGTAGTAAAAACAAGTCTATGACTAAAAAAGACTTGTTTTATTTTTTAAAAAGGACAAGAAATTTAGTTCAGAACAAGAAATTTGATGAAATTAATAAACTTTCGGATCAAGACTACTTAAGTCCAAGCTTTTTTGTTGCGGGGAACATTTTAAATAAATATGGTTTCCGAGGACTAAAAATCGAAATTAGTTCTAAAGTTCCTAAAAATTTAGGATCAAGCTCATCAACCTTCTCTGCTCTTGCTTTGTCTGCTTTAAAAACCATTGGAAAGAATCCTTCCAAAAAAGAAATTTCTGACTTTGCTTATATGGGAGATGTTATTGCTCATGGTGGTACTCCTTCTGGGATTGATAATAATATTGTTGCTTATGGGGGGTATCTTCAATATCAAAAATCGAAAGGAATAAAAAAGTTAAATGTTGAATTTAGAATTCCTTTGTTGGTTGTTGATAGCGGAGAAGAAGCACAGACTGGGAAAATGGTTTCTTTTGTTAGGGAAAAGAAGAAAAAGTTTCCTGAAGCTGTAAATTTTGTTTTAGAATCTTTGGATGATTTATCAAAAAAAGCTTTAAATAGTTTACGTAATAAAAAACTTAAGAACTTGGGGCAGCTTATGAATAGTTATTATTGGGAGTTAAAAAAACTGGGCATTTCTACTACTAAGCTGGATGAAATAATTGATATAGCCTTAAAGAATGATGCACTAGGTGCTAAGCCGACAGGTGGTTGGGGGGGAGGGTGCTGTTTAGTTTTAGCAGAAAATAAAAAACAACTAAAAAGAATAAGTAGTGTTTTTAGAAAAAGAAAATTCAAGTGTTTTATGGGACAAATGGGCGTTGAGGGGGTAAAGATTATTTAATTATTATGATGAAAAAAAGATATTTATTTTTTATTCTTTCTTTTTTCTTGGGGATAATTCTCTTTTTTTGGATTATTAAAAGCGTTGGTTGGCAACCAATAAGAGACGTTTTTAATGCTATTAGTTTTTGGCAAGTTTTTCTTATTTTTATTTTAAGCCTATTAATTCCTTTATTAGAAGGTTATAGATGGAAAAAAGTTTTAAAAATTCAGAATAAAGAAATTTCTTTTAAAGATGCTTTAAGTCTTGGGGTGGCTAGTTTTTCTATAAATTTTCTTGCTCCAATTTTAATTGGTTCAGCAGAGTTTTTAAGAGGTTATTTTTTAAAGAAAAAGAAAAACTATTCGGGAATTAAAATTACTTCCTCAATAATAATAGATAGAATTATAGGATGGACGGTTGATGCTCTCTTTACCATTTTTGGATTAATTTTGTTTTTTTATAATATCCAGGTTGCTTCTCATAGTCTATTAATTAAAATTAGTTGTCTTTTTATTTTTCTTGTTTCTTTTTTGTTGTTGTTTTATTTTAGAGCTTTAAAAAAGAAAAGTATTGTTTCTGCTTTTTTTAATATTTTTAATAAAAAAATTAATAATACTTCTACAAGAATAGAAAAATCTGTTTTTAGTTTTTTTAATTTACCTAAAGATAAAATTCTTGAACCCTTTTTTGTTTCTTTTTTAAAAAACTTAATAATGTGTTTAAGGGTTTGGGTTTTAATATTTTTTTTAGGGAAAAATATTAATTTTTTGTCTACTATTTTTATTCTTACTTTTACTTATTTAGCTATTCTTGTTCCTGTTCCGGCTAGTTTAGGTTTTCACGAAGTACTTCAGATTTTTATTTTTAACTCTTTAACAATGAGCTCTTCTTTAGCTATTGCTTTTACTATGGTGATTAGAGGGGTAGATTTTTTGGTAACTCTTTTAGGTTTATTTTTTCTTTTTCGAATAGGAGGCTCTTTTTTTAAAAAATATTTTTTGAAAAAAAGTAAAAACAATACTATAGTAAGAAAAAATGTTTAAGAAAATGAATAAAGTTATAAAGGTTTTAATTTTGAGCCAGCTTATTTTTTCTGGGGCCTGGGGTTTAACGTCTCCTATTTTTGCAATCTTTATTCTTGAAGATGTAGTCGAAAACCCTGTTCAGGCAGCAACAGTTGCTGGGTTTGCCTCATTAACATATTGGGGGGTAAAATCTATTTTACAGATTCCTGTTAGTTATTATCTTGATGAGAATCATGGAGAAGAGGATGATTTTTGTTTTTTAATTATTGGACTTGTTTTAACTTCTTTTATCCCTTTTGGATTTATGCTCTCCACTGCTCCTTGGCATATTTATTGTTTACAAGTATTACAAGCGATAGCTAAATCGATGGTGATACCTTCTCGTTCTGCTATGTTCACTCGACATATTGATGAAGGAAAAGAAGCTTATGAGTGGGCAATGAGTAGTACTTTTTTGGGAATTGCTTCTGGAGTAGCTGGTGCTACTGGAGGAATAGTTGCTTCTCATTTTGGGTTCAAAACAGTTTTTATTTTAACTGGGATTTTTACTTTTTTTTCTGCTCTTACTCTTTTTCTTATCAAAGATAATATTTCTTTAAGTGACAAAAAAGTAACAAGAGTTTCTCAGTTTATAGAAGACAACAATAATTATTAAAATTTTTGATTTATGATACCTATTGAAAGGTCAGCTGGTGCAGTTGTTTTTTTAAAAAAAGAAGATAATTTCTATTATCTTCTTTTGCATTATAAGGCTGGGTATTGGGGATTACCTAAAGGCCACATTGAAAAAGAGGAAAGCTTAAAAGAAACAGTAGCGCGGGAAGTAGAGGAAGAAACAGGCATTAATGATTTAAAGTTTATTTCTGATTTTCAAGAAAAGACAGAATATTTTTTTCAAAGAGAAGGAAAAAGGGTTTTTAAAACAAACAAAATATTTTTAGCTCAAACAAAAAAAGAAGAGATAGATCTCTCCCATGAACATGTTGATTTTGTTTGGCTGTCTTATCACAAAGCTCTTGAGAAGATAACCTTTAAGAGCACCAAAGAAATTATAAAAAAAGCTCAAAAATTTCTTAAGTCTGAATTTTAGCTTTTGCTTTTTCTACAATATTCTTAAATATTTTTGGATGATCAATTGCTAGTGAAGCTAGCATTTTTCTATTTAACTCAATTTTGTTTTCTTTAATGCCGTGAATAAATTTACTATAAGAAAGGCCATGCTTTCTGGCTGCGGCATTGATTTGTACTTGCCAAGTTTTTCTAAATTCTCTTTTCTTTTTTCTTCTGTCATGAAAAGCATGGGTCCAAGCATGACGCAAAGCATCTTTTGCTAATTTATACTTAGATTTTCTTCCCCACTTATAACCTTTAGCTTGTTTTAAGGTTTTCTTTTTTCTTTTTCTGGTCGTGGGACCTCCTTTAACTCTTGTCATATTAATATTTTAGTAATTTCTTGATTAATTTTGCTTCAGGCTTTGAAACTTCTACTAATTTTCTTTTCTTTCTTTTATATTTTCCTGATTTCTTGGCCCGGTAATGATTTAAACCTGTTTGACGTCTAAGAACCTTACCATTTTTGGTAATTTTAAATCTTTTTTTAATTGATTTTCTTGTTTTTGCTGGCATAATTTAATCTGATTTGATAACAATTGTTGCAAGGCCACCATGACCTCTTTTTAATTTTGATTCTTTTTTAATTGGAACTTTTTCGTTTAATCTATCTATGAATTTATTTGTTTTCTTTTTAGCGTAGTCTTTTAGTTTGTTTTCTCTTCCTCTTAACATCATAACTATTTTAACCTTATCTCCTTCTTCTAGAAAATCAACAGCTCTTTTCATTCTTACTCCCATATCATGGTCTGACATGTTGTAGCTCAGTTTTACTATTTTTAATTCACTCGTTTTTTGTTTCTTTTCTTTTTTCTTTTGATTATAGAGATATTTCCCATAATCTATAATTTTACAAACTGGAGGTTTTGCCTTACTTGTTACTTGAACTAAGTCTAAGCCTTCTTTTTTTGCTTTCTTTATAGCTTCTTCTTTAGAAATTATTCCTATTTGATTTCCATCAGCTCCGATTAATCTAACTTTCTTAGCTCTTATTTTATTGTTAGCTTTTATTCTTTTTGACAAATTTTTATGATTTTAATTTTAATTGTGGAGATGAAGGGTCCTGCCCCCTTGTCCAAAGATAAAACTTAAAATAATTCTACAAACTTATCTCAATTTATTAATGATAGAAGGTCAAAATTGAGAACAAAATCCTTCTATATTTTGGTTCTATTGTTTCGGCTTTTTATTGAACCAAGACAAGAAACCTATCCTGATGTATAACATCTATCTTGTTTATCAGGAGTCAACAAGCAGACGGCATTAAGCGTATGCTAATGCAGGTTCAAATAATTCGTTTTCGTCAATTATTTGTTTTCTCTAAGTTTTATGAGGTTAGAGAATACTCAGTTTGCTTATTTTAGTTTTGACCTTTGTCGAAACTTTTAGCATCCCCAACGGATGTTTATTGGTTAAACTTTTTCATTTGTCTTTTCATTTCTCTTTCAGTTGCTCTTTCTTTAATCTTTGCTCTCTTATCATACTTTTTCTTTCCTTTTGCTAAACCTATTTTAATCTTAACTTTTCCTCTTGTACTATAGACCCTTAGGGGTATTATTGTCAACCCCTTTTTTTCTGTTTTGGAAGCTAAATATTGAATTTGTCTTTTCTTAAGAAGAAGCTTTCTTTTTCTTTTTTCGTTGTATTCTTTAGGAGTATTTGCTGGTTGATAAGGAGGAATTGTTGTTCCTATTAAGAATATTTCTCCATTTCTTATTCTGGCGTAAGCACCTTTAATACTAATCCTTCCTTTTTTAATAGCTTTGACTTCATGGCCGAGTAAAACAATACCAGCCTCGAATTCTTCGAGGATCTTATATTCATGATATGCTTTTTTGTTTTTAGCAAATGTAGGCATTAGTTAATATTAACAGAAAGAATAATAAACTAAAATATTTTTATTAAATTCCTCGACGAAAATTGGCAAATTAGGTAAAATAAAAACAGTGATTTAAATGCAAACCCTAAATTTGAAAGATGCTGTTCAAGAGTTAAATAAACTTGAAAAAAAACAAATTTTTAACTTTTTTCATAACCTTAAGGTTGGTAAGAGTAAAAAACTAGAACTTTCTGATTTAACACTGGAGTTAAAGTTTATCTATGAATTTATTTCTTTGAAGGGAGCAATTACTATGGAAAGAGGAAAATTACCCGAGAAATTCTTTCTTCGGTTTGTTGCGGGTTTTAATGTTTACTCTTTTTACGAGGACTTTCTAGTTTGGGCTCAGTCCGATAAAGATTGGACATCCTTAAAACTTTTTAAGGTTAAACAATAATTTTCTTCATTTTTTTTAAAATGAAGACTTTTTTTATTAAAACAAATTGATATCAGTCTATAAATTAGATAAACTTAATTAAAGATTCAATGATTAAAAAGAGTAATATTTCAGAATTTTTTAAATTAAGCGAAAAAGAAAAGATCAAAATCATTAAAGATTTTGCTGGCTTGAATGATAAAGAAGTTAATTTAACAATAAAAGGTTTTTTGAAAAAGGAATTTAGAAATTCTATCTCTGAAAATGTTGTTGGTTCTTTCTCTCTTCCTTATTCTATTGCTAATAATTTTTTAATAAATGGAAAAGACTATTTTATTCCTATGGTTACAGAAGAGCCTTCTGTAGTGGCTGCTGCTTCTTATGGAGCTAAACTAACTAGAGACGGAGGAGGAATTATTGCAGAAAGTTTGAATAACTTAATGATAGGTCAAATTTACTTTACTGATTTAAAAAATATAGAATCTTTTAAAAAAGATATTTTAAAGATTAAAGATGAAATTATTGATTTTACCAACAAGCAAGATTCTACCTTGAAAAAACTTGGGGGAGGAGTTAAAGATTTAAAAATTACATTAATAGATAAAAACTCTTTAAGAATTCATTTATTGATTGATGTTAAAGATGCTATGGGGGCTAATATTGTAAACCTAATGAGCGAAAAAGCAGCCCTATTTATTAAAAAGAAAACAAAAAAGAAGGCAATTTTAAAAATAGTTTCTAATTTAGCTGATAGAAGACTAGTTAAAGTTAAAGCCTTGATAACTAAAAAAGCTTTAAAAAGAAAAGACTTTGCTGTAGAAGAAGTTATTGATAATATCATCAAAATTCATTCTATAGCCCAAAAAGATGTTTATAGAACAGTTACTAATAATAAGGGGATATTAAATGGCATGGGAGCTGCAGCTTTAGCAACTGGAAATGATTGGAGAGCTTTAGAAGCTGCTGTTCATGGTTATGCTTTTCAAAAAGGAGGTAAACCATTAGTTGATTGGGAAAAAAATAACAAGGGTCTGGTTGGAGAGATGACCATTCCGGTTCCTGTAGGAACAATAGGGGGAATTATTAATATTCATCCTTTAGCTAAGATTTCATTGAAGATCCTAGATGTTAATTCTTCTCAGGAATTAGCTCAGATAATAGCTTCTGTTGGATTGGCTCAAAATCTAGCAGCCTTGAGAGCTTTAGCTTCTGAAGGAATTACTAAAGGTCACAAGGAAGTTTTTGCTGAAAATGTTGCCAGAGCAGCCGGAATAAGTAAGAATAATATTAAGGAAGTTGTTAGACAAATGATTAAAGAAAACAATATTAGTTTAAAAAGAGCTAAAGAATTAAATGATAAAAAACAAGATTAAAAATTTAATAAGAGAGTCTTTAAAAAAGAATTTTCCTGAGATTGAGTTTCCCAAAATAGAACTTGAATATCCACCTAAGAAAAAATATGGAGATTATTCTTCTAATATTCCTTTGCTTTTGACCGACAAAGTTGAGAAATCTCCTAAAGAGATAACTGATTTACTAATTAAGGAAATGAAGGGGAATAATTTATTTAAAAAGGTTTCTTTTAAGAAGCCCGGTTTTATTAATTTCTTTCTTGCTTTTGATTGTTTGGAAAATCAAATGAAGAAGATTATAAAAGAAAAGAAAAATTATGGTAGGTTAAAAATTAAAGATAAGAAAAAAATCCAAGTTGAATTTATTTCAGCTAATCCGACCGGCCCCTTAACTGTTGGAAACGGAAGAGGAGGACCTTTAGGAGATACTTTAGCTAATGTTCTTGCTAAGGCTGGGCATGATGTAGAAAGAGCATATTATATTAATAATTATGGAAACCAAATTAAGACTTTGGGTCATTCTGTTTTAAAAGATGATAAAGCGGCATACAAGGGAGATTATATTGATAAGCTGAATAAAGAAATTAAAGAAAAAGATCCTTATAAAGCAGGGAAAAAAGCTGCTGAGAAAATTGTGAAGATGGTGAAAGAAACAGTTAAAAAAATGAAAATAGAATTTGATGAATGGGATTCTGAAACTAAACTTCATGAAAAAGGGTTAGTTGATAAAGCTCTTAATATTATTAAGAAAAAGGGATTGGTTTATAAAAAGAATGGAGCGGTCTGGTTTAAATCTTCAAAATTTGGAGATAAGAGAGACAGGGTAATTATTAAAAGTGATGGAGATAAAACTTATTTAGCTGGTGATATGGGCTATCATTATTATAAATTTGAAAAGAAGAAATTTGATAAAGTTATTAACTTCTGGGGAGCTGATCATCATGGTGATTTACCAGGATTAGAAGCAGCAGTAGAAGCTCTTGGTCATAAAGGTAAGCTAGATACTGTATTTTTTCAATTTGTTACTCTTATTAAAAACAACGAGAAAGTGAAAATGTCTAAGAGAAAAGGAAACTATATAACAATGAGAGAACTAATAGAAGATGTTGGTTCTGATGTAGTTAGATTTTTCTTTTTACAAAGATCTGCTGATAAACATTTAAATTTTGATTTAGATTTAGCTAAAGAGCAATCTGAAAAAAATCCTGTTTATTATCTTCAATATGCTCACGCTAGAATGTGTAGTATTTTAGAAAAGTCTGGAAAAAATATTTCTAATTGTGATTTTTCTAAATTAAAGCATCCTTCTGAACTAGAATTAATTAAACAACTAATTCGACTCCCTGAAGTTATTGATGAAACTATAAAAGATTATCGAGTTCAAAGAACGGCTCAATATACTATGGAATTAGCTAAATCTTTTAGTAGTTTCTATAGAGATTGCCATGTTTTAGTTGACGATAAAGAATTAAAAAAAGCAAGGATTGCTTTAGTTGTGGCTAGTAAGATTGTTTTGGGAAATTGCTTAGAATTAATGGGAGTTAGCGCTCCTGAAGAAATGTAATATGGAAATATTTTACGTAACAGGAAATAATTATAAGTTTCAAAAAGCAAAAAGATGTGCTGATGAACTTAATATTGATTTAGTGCAAAAAGCTTTAGAGATTAAAGAAGTTCAGTCGGATTCAATAGAAAAAATTGCAAAATTTAAAGCTCAACAAGCTTTTAATACTTTGAAGAAACCTCTTGTGGTTAGTGATTCAGGCTGGAATATTCCTGCTCTTAACGGTTTTCCTGGCCCTTATATGCATTATATTAATGATTGGTTTAATTCTGATGATTTTTTAAATTTAATGAAAGATAAAGAAGATAGGAGAATTATCCTTAAACATGTAATTTGTGCAGCCTCTGAAAAAGGATTTAAGTTATTTAAAGGCGAACATAAAGGTTTCTTTGCAGATAAGACAGAAGGGAAAGGTATTTCTTCTGATGAGGTTGTTAAAATGGAAGGCTCTAATCATACAATTGCTAGAAATTTAAATTTAAACAAAGAGACCTTTAGTAATTGTGATATGTGGGAAAAAACATTGAGTTGGTTTAAGAATAATTAAAAAGTTATGAGACAAATAAAAGAATTTGGCGATAAAAAAATAAAAATAAGAGCAAGAAAAGAAGAAGATATTAAAAATGCCGGCAAATTTCAAAAGTATATTAATGAGCTAGCGGAAGATCCTGATGCTTATATTTCAATCAAGACAAAGAAAAGTTTAAAAGAAGAAAAGAAATATCTTAAAGAATCTTTAGAAAAGGTTAAAAAGCAAGAACAAGTTACTCTTATATCTGAACATAAAAACAAGATTATAAGCGGAGCTAAGATTTCTTTGGGAAAAGAAAAACCTCAAAAACATATTGGGTATTTAGGAATTGCAATTCTGAGAGGTTACAGAGGAATAGGATTAGGAACATATCTCTTGAGAGAACTTATCAAATTAGCTAAGAAAAAACTAGAACCAAAGCCAGCAATACTTAGATTGAGTGTTGCTTCTGTAAACCAACCAGCAATAGCTTTATATAAAAAAACAGGATTCAAAGAAGTGGCTAGGATTACTGAACAGTTAAAATATGAAGGTGAACTGTGCGATGAGGTTATAATGTTGAAATATCTTTAAATTTAAAATTTAGATTATCTATTGTTTGATAAAACCCTTCTAAAATGATAGTTTTATTAGTATATGAAGGGTTTTTTCTTAAAACTGAAAAGAGCTTTTAATTTTTGTAGAACAAAACAAAAATATTTTTCTATTAAGGAAGTTCATAATGATTATTTTATTCTCAGACATGCTCATACAAAATATACTTCTGAATTAACAAACACTATCTATCCCGAGTCCGCCCATTTTGAATTAGGTATTACAGAAGAAGGAGAAGAAGATATCAAAGAGTTAATTCCTGTTCTTAAAGAAAAAGAAATTAACCTAATTATTAGTTCTGATTATTTAAGAACTCAAATGACTTCTAAAATTATAGCTGAAAACTTAGACTTAAAAGTAAATTTCGATAAAAGATTAAGAGATATTGATTTAGGAGTTTACAAGGGAAAATCAAAAGACGATTTTTATGAGGTAATTACTCCTGAAAAAATGTTTTACAAAGGACCTAAAAAGGGCGAGTCTTGGCTTGAGTGTATTAAAAGAACAGAAGAAGTTATTAAAGAACTTGAAGAAAAGTATGAGAATAAGAATATTTTGATTGTAAGTCATGGTGATCCTTTGTGGCTTTTGGAGAAAGGTATAGCTAAGAAAGACCCAGTAGAGAAATTATTAAAGGAGAAAAAAACTCCACAACCGGGAGAATTAAGAAAAATAACTTTTAAGTAAATATGCAAGAAATTAAGAAATTAAAAAACAAAGAAGTGGCTAGAGTTTTTAAGCAATTGGAGAAGGATGGGGAAATTTGTAATGAAGTTGTATGTTAAAAGATTTAAAATAATTAATGTTTTATCGTTATAGGACTCAAGGAATTATTCTTAAAAGAGATGACTGGAAGGAAGCAGATAGGTTTTTTACTGTTTTTACTAAAGATTTCGGAAAAATTAAAGTTTTAGGGAGAGGGATAAGAAAAATTTCTTCTAAATTAAAATCAGGAATGGAAGTTTTTTGCTTTTCTGAAATAGCATTTATTCAGGGTAAAAGCTATAAAACTTTGGTTGATTCTTCTTTAATTGATGATTTCCAAAAAATAAGAGCTAATTTAAAGAAAACAGTCATAGCCTATAAAATGCTGAGGGTTTTTGATGACTTAATTCAAGGCCAACAAGAAAATGGAAAAGTTTGGAATTTATTATTAGCTTCATTAAAAGATTTAAACGATAGAGATGATTACAAAACTGTTTATTATTATTTTTTGTGGAATTTTTTATCTCTTTTAGGTTATACTCCTAACTTGTATCGTTGTTCTATTTGTCAAAACAAGTTAAAATACAAAGAGAACTATCTTAATCTTGATGAAGGAGGAATTGTTTGTAATGATTGTTTTAAACAAGAGAAAAAAGGACATGAAATTCATCCTGATTTGATCAAAATATTAAGAATTTTATTAAAAGAAAAAGAAAAAGCTTTTAATTTAAGAATTTCTAAGAAGCATTTTAAATTATTAAAGAAGCTTTCCGAGACTTATCTTTCCTTATTTTTAAATCAATATGAATAAATTTTTAATTTTTATTTTTATCTTAATAATTGTTGGGTATGGTGTTTATCAATGGCAGGATAATCGCTATTCAAAAGAGGTTTTAAAACTGGAAATTTTAGGACCTTCTGAAGCAAGTCTTTCCCAAGAAGTGGAGTATATTGTTAAATATAAAAACAATGGTGATTTTCGGTTAGAAGATCCTGAACTTGTTTTTGAAGCTCCAGAAAATTCGTTACAGAATGATAAGTTTTTCCCAATTCAGATTTTAGATTCGGAAGATTTGGGCGGGGCTATTTATCCTGGCGAAGAAAGAAATTTTTCTTTTAAAGTTAGATTATTAGGTAAAGAAGGCGATATTAAAATAAGCAAAGCTTCTTTGTCTTACAAACCAAAGAATTTAAAAGCAAGGTATGAATCGTCTTCAAGTTTTTCAACTCAAATAAAATCAGCTCCTTTGACTTTAGGCTTAGACCTACCTTCTAATGTAAGTGAGGATAATAATTTTGATTTTAAATTAAACTATTATTCTAATGTAGATTTTCCTTTAACTAATTTAAGGTGTCAGATAGATTATCCTTCTGGGTTTGAATTTGTTAGTTCTTCACCTGATGCCTTAGATAAAACAGAATGGGAAATTCCTGTCTTAAATAAGTCTGAAGGGGGTGGAATAGAGATTGAAGGTAATCTATCTGGTAATATTGGAGAGGCTAAAATTTTTAGAGCCAAGATAGGAATATGGAAAGATAATAGGTTTGTTGTTTTACGAGAGATAGACAGGGGAGTTGAAATAGTGAAGCCATCTCTTCATATCAGTCAAGAAATAAATGGTAGTCCGGAACATATAGCCTCTTTAGGGGAATTACTACATTATGAGATTTTCTTTAAAAATGTTGGCGAAAAAGGATTAACTAACTTGTTTATGGTTAATCAATTTGAAGATTCAGTTCTTGATTTTGATACCATGAATTCTAATGACGGCGATTTTCAGGAAGGAGATAATTCAATTGTATTTGATTGGAGAAATATTCCTAAGTTACAATACCTATCTCCTCTAGAAGAAGGAAAAGTTGAATTTTGGATTAGAGTTAAAGAGGGTTTGGCTAATATTAAAAATCCTGTTATTGAAAACAAAATTTTTGTTGGACAGACAGAGAAAAGTTTTAATACTAAAGTGAAATCTAAACTCGTTGTTGACCAAAAAGCTTATTATACAGATGATATTTTTGAAAACGAAGGGCCTATTCCTCCTGAGGTAGGAGAAGAAACTACTTATACTATTACTTGGACTCCAAAAAGTTATTATTCGGACGTAGAAAACGTAAAAGTTAAAACTATTCTGCCTGATAATGTGGAATTAATAGGAGATGTTTTTCCGGAAGAAGAATTATCTAATTTTACTTTCGATTCTCAATCTAAAGAAATTGTTTGGTCACTTGGGGATTTAGAAAAAGGAGAAGAGAGGTCAACTCTTGCCTTTCAGGTTGAATTAATCCCAAATCAAGAACAAGAAGGGGAATTAGCTACTATAATAGATGAAACCACTATTAGTGGTTATGACACTTGGACTGAAGTTAATTTAGAGGCAGTTGTTGATTCTTTAGATACCAGTTTACTTGAAGATTCTGAAATTGAAGAGGATGACGGTATTGTTCAATAATTAAATAATTATGAATAAATTATTATCTAAAATTGTTTCATTAGCTAAAAGAAAAGGATTTGTTTTTCCTTCTTCTGATATTTATGGAGGCATTGCAGGTTTTTATGATTATGGACCTTTAGGCTCAGAAATGAAAAACAATCTAAAGAGGTTATGGTGGAAAGAAATGATTCAAAAAAGAGAAAATGTAGTTGGAATTGATGGCTCTATTATTACTCATCCTCGAGTTTGGGAAGCTTCTGGTCATATTAAAAGCTTTAGTGATCCAATGGTTGATTGTAAAAAATGTAAAAAAAGATTTAGGGCTGATCATTTAGCTGAAGACTTAGGTAAAAAAGTTGTAAAAGAAACTCTTTCTGAATTAAAAAAACTTTTGAAAAATGTAAAATGTCCCGAATGTGGGGGGGAACTAACTAAACCTCGAGATTTTAATTTATTAATGGAAACCAGATTAGGAGCAGTTAAAGGGGAAAAAGATAAAGCCTATCTTAGAGGAGAAGCTTGTCAAAGCACTTTTTTGAATTATTACAATGTCTTACAAACTTCTAGAATGAAGATTCCGTTTGGTATTGCTCAAGTAGGTAAAGCTTTTAGGAACGAAGTAACACCTAGAAACTTTCTTTTAAGACAAAGAGAATTCGAACAATGGGATTTAGAATGGTATGTTAAGCCTGAAACGGCTGAAAAATGGTATGAATATTGGAAAAAGGAAAGAATGAATTGGTATAAAAATTTAATTAACAAAAAAGACAATATTAAGCTTAGAAAACATTCAGAAGATGAATTGTCTCATTACGCTAAAGTTGCTTTTGATATTGAATATAAAACTCCGATGGGCTGGAAAGAATGGGAAGGAATTCACTGGAGGGGAGATTGGGATTTGTCCCGTCATGGAGAATATTCTAATAATGATTTTACTTACACTAATGATGATGGAGAATCATTTATTCCTTATATTGTTGAAACTTCGGGAGGAGTGGATCGAACCTTCCTTTTCTTGTTGTTAGATGCCTATAATGAAGAGGAGGTTAAAGGCGAAAAAAGGGTTTATTTAAAATTAAGACCTGATGTTAGTCCAGTTAAAGCAGCTATCTTTCCTTTACTTCGTAATAAATCTAAATTAGTTAAAAAAGCAAGAGCTATTTATGAAGACTTGAAAGGTGAGTTTAATATTCAATATGATGAAACCGGTTCAATTGGCAAAAGGTACAGAAGACAAGACGAAATAGGTACTCCTGTTTGTATAACTGTTGACTTTGATTCTCTAAAAGATGAGACGGTTACTTTAAGAGACAGAGATTCAATGGAACAAATTAGAATTAAAATAGATAAGGTTGAAAACGCTCTTGATAATATTTTAAAAGGAGAAGAATTTGCAAAACAAAAAGATGTATAAAAAAACGACTCTTGATAATGGTTTAAGAATTATTTCAATTCCTTTTGAGAACAGTAAATCGGTCACTGTTCTTGTTTTAGTGGGAACGGGATCTAAATATGAGAAAAAAGAGATAAGTGGAATTTCTCATTTTTTAGAGCATATGTGTTTTAAAGGAACAGAAAAAAGACCTACTCCTGTGGCTGTTAGTGAGTCTTTGGATAATATTGGAGGAATGTTTAATGCTTTTACTTCTCAGGAGTACACTGGTTATTATGCAAAAGTAGCCTCTTCTCATTTTGATTTGGCTTTGGATTGGGTTTCCGATATTTATTTAAATTCTAAATTTCCTAAACAAGAACTAGAAAAAGAAAAAGGAGTTATTGAGGAAGAATTTAATATGTATCATGATCAACCAATGCAGCACATTAATTTTTTATGGGGAAAACTTTTATATGGTGATCAACCAGCGGGCTGGAATGTCTTAGGAACAAAGAAATCTATTAGAAATATGACAAGAGAGAAAATTCTCGATTATGTTGAAAATCAGTATACGGCTCCTAATACAATTGTCTGTGTTGCTGGTAACGTTGAAGAAATTTCGGCGATTAAAAAAGTAAAGGAATACTTTTCAAGTCTAAAGAAAGAAAAACCAATTGAAAAAAGACCCGTTAAAGAAGAGCAATCAAAGGCAAATATTCTTCTAGAATCAAGAGACGTTAAACAAACCCATCTTTATTTAGGAGTAAGAGCTTATAGTCTTTTTAATCCTGATAAGTATATTCAGCAATTATTATCAATAATTTTGGGCGGAATGATGAGTTCTAGATTGTTTGTAAAGATTAGACAAGAAATGGGAGCAGCTTATTATATTCTCACTGATTCTACCTCAGATCAGGATACAGGCTACTTGGCAGCAAGGTCGGGAGTTGATAATAGTAGAGTTGAAAAAGTTGTCAGGGCTATTTTGGAAGAATTTAAAAGAATATCTGAAGAAAAAGTTTCTTCAAAAGAATTAAAAAAAGCTAAAGAATATATTAAAGGTAAGACTGTTTTAACTTTAGAGTCTTCTGATGCTCAAGCTTCTTTTTATTCCAAGCAAGAACTTTTAAAAGATAAGATTTTGACTCTTGAAAAGATATTTGAAAAAATAGATAGAGTAACGGCCGAAGAAATTTTAAGAGTATCTCAAGACATTTTTAAAAAAGAGAGATTGAATTTAGCGATGATTGGCTCGTCTGAAAAGGAAGAAAAAATAAAGAAAATTTTAAATTCATGGAAATAAAAGAAAAAATAATTGATATTTCCTGGAAAACAATTTTTAAAGCATTACTCACTTTACTTGTTTGTTATTTTCTTTATTTGATAAAAAACATTATAGCTTGGATTATTTTTTCTGCTATTATTGCTGTTTTATTCGAACCTCTTATTAGTTTTTTAGAGAAGAAGAAAATTCCTAGAGTAATAGCTACAGTTTTGTTATATACTACTTTCTTTACTTTATTAGGCTTCTTTTTTTACTGGATGCTTCCAATTTTTATTTCTGAAATACAACAATTAACTAAATTATCTCCTCAACATTTTGAAAGAGGGGTAAAACCTTTACAAGATATTGGAATTAAGTTATTTGAAAATGTCGGGACTTTAAGTGGATCTCTTCAACAATGGTTAACTGAAATTTCTTCTAATATAGTTAGGGCTGTTATCTCTATTTTTGGAAGTATTTTTTCTACAATAACCATATTTACACTTTCTGTTTTCTTTTCTATAGAAAAAGATAATATTAAAAATTTAGTTGGCTTGTTTCTTTCTGATAAGAACGAAGAGTATTTTTTTGATTTGTGGAAAAGATGTCAACGAAGAACAACAGCTTGGTTTGGAGCTAAAGTTTTAAGCGGATTATTTGTTGGAATAGCTTCTTACGTAGTTTTATCCTTTTTTGAAGTTAGATATAATTTTGCTTTGTCTGTTTTTGCTGGTTTTTTAGATTTTATTCCTTATGTTGGTCCTTTTATTGCTGGCTTGATTTTCGGCTTTTTAACATTATTAGATTCTTGGACCAAGGCTGTTTTGATAATAATACTCTTTACTTTAATTCAACAGATAGAAGCTAATATTGTTATGCCTCTTTTCAGCAAAAAGATAATTGGGTTACCAGCTACTCTTACTTTGATTGCCTTATTAATAGGAGGAAAGTTATGGGGAGTTGCAGGAGCAGTATTATCTCTTCCTTTGGTTGGAATTATTTATGAGCTCACTAAAGATTTAGTTAAGGATAAAAAGTATGTCTAAATATTACATTTCGACATCTATTCCTTACGTTAACGGGGCTCCTCACATTGGCCATGCTTTAGAGTTTGTCCAGGCTGATGTTTTAGCTCGTTATCATAGAATTCAAGGAAATGATGTTTTCTTTTTATCGGGGGCTGATGAAAATAGTTTAAAAAACGTTAGAAAAGCAAAAGAAAAAGGAATTAGTGTTAAAAAATTAGTAAATAAGAATTCTAAAAAGTTTTTAGGATTAAAAGATAAGTATTATATTAGTACCGATGATTTTATTAGAACTACGGAAGAAAGGCATATTAAAGGAGCTGAAAAATTATGGAAAGCTTGTAAAAAAGATATTTACAAGAAAAAATATAAAGGTTTGTATTGTGTTGGTTGCGAAGCTTTTTATAAAGAAAGTGAATTAGTGAATGGTTTGTGCCCTGATCATAAGAAAAAGCCCGAATTAGTGGAAGAAGAAAATTATTTTTTTAAGCTTTCTAAATATGAATCTCAATTAAAGGAATTAATTAAAGAAGATAAAATTAGAATTGTTCCGGAAACTAGAAAAAACGAAGCTTTAAGTTTAATTGAGCAAGGGTTAGAAGATATTTGTATTTCTCGTTCGAAAGAAAGAGCTCATGGGTGGGGGATTCCTGTTCCGGGCGACTCTTCTCAGGTTATTTGGGTTTGGTTTGATGCTCTTTCTAATTATATTAATGCTTTAGGTTATGGCGAAGAAAGAGATAAGTTTAAAGAGTGGTGGAAAAATAATGAAAACAAGACTCATGTGGTTGGTAAGGGAATAGCTAGATTCCATGCTTTATATTGGCCAGCTATGTTATTGTCTGCGGGCATTTCATTACCTAAAACAGTATTTGTTCATGGTTATATTAATTCGGGAGGAGAAAAAATGTCTAAAAGTTTAGGTAATGTTGTTGATCCTTTTGAGCTTGCTAAAAAATATGACATTGATGCAATTCGTTATTTTCTTTTAAGAGAAATTCCACCAGCTAAAGATGGTGATTTTACAGATAAAAGATTTGAAGAGAGATATAATTCTGATTTGGCTAAGGGTTTAGGGAATTTAGTGGCTAGAGTTTTAAGCATTGCTGACAAGATAGAAATTCAAAATTCTTCAATAGAAATTAAGAGAATTAAAGATTCTCAATTTCAAGAAGAAATAGAAAAAGTTAAAAGCGATATTAATTTATATTTAAGTAGTTTTAAATTTAATAAAGCCTTGGGATCTATCTGGAAGTTGGTTCGTTTCTGTGATCAATTTATTGAAAAAGAAAGGGTTTGGGAGAAAAAAGAGAACCAAAAAGAAAATGTTTTATTTTTACTTTATACTATTTCCCAAATTGCTGTTTTACTAAAACCTTTTATGCCTGAAATTGCCGAGAAAATGTTTTCTTCTATTAAATTAGAAAAAAAAGAAAATAAATTTTTATTCAGTATTCAAAAAATTAAACCTCTTTTTCCTAAACTGGATTGACATTTTTTACTTTTTACTTTTAAATTGAGACAGAACATTAAAGGAGGTGTTAATAAGTGAAAAAAGAAATGGTTTATATTCCCCCTGCACTTTTATTGATATTGCTGTTTGTTTTAAGTGCTGTCCAAGGGGAGTTGCGCTACGGGTTTTTTACAAGCGTAGTTATGATGCTGGCTTTTATGACTTCTTTTTTGTTATTAAAAAACCCAAAAAATTAATTTTTTTTATTAAAGACCAATAAAAATCATTGGTCTTTTTTAATTTGAAAAACTACTTCTAAAAGAGTTATCTCTTTTATGGTTGAATTGACAAAAACTTTAATTTAATTTAATTTTTTAAATAGTTATTTAAAAGGAGGTGAAAGAAAAAATGGGATTGAAGCCGATAGAGTTTAGAACTGGAAAAGCTAATAAAATGTTAACAATATTTAGAAAACTATATTTGGAGCAGGATAAAGTTCGCCATGTTATTTGGGTCTCAAATGATAAGATTTTTATCCAAAAAACAGTTAGCACTAAAAACGTTAATGAATTTATTCTAAAAAATCCAAATCAAATTGATAAAAACCTAATTGAAGCTTTTGGTAAAAGCAATGACAGCGTAGATATCTTCTTTGTGGACAGTATTGAAATAGATGATAATAATGATTACTAAATTAGCTTTCTTTCAGAAAATTATATTTTTTCTTTTTTTAAAATTATGTCCAATAAAATTTATTGGCATTTTTTATTTGAAAATAGTTTTGAAAATAAACTATAATTAATAATATGATTATTGATACTCATGCCCACCTTAATTTTGAAGCTTTTGAAAAGGATTTTAATAAAGTAATTAAAAAGTGTTTAGATAATGATATTTGGATGATTAATGTGGGTAGTCAGTACGATACTTCCAAGAAGGCAGTTGAAATTGCTAATAATTATAAAAAGGGAGTTTTTGCTGCAGTCGGGATTCATCCTATTCATGCTGAAGAAGAAATGGTTACTATAGAAGATGATTCTTTTGAAGTTTCTTTTAAAGCAAGAGGGGAGGTTTTTAATTATACTAGATACAAGAAATTAGCTACTAATAATAAAGTAGTTGCTATTGGAGAAGTTGGGCTAGATTATTACGATAAACCTAAAAGTAAGAAAAAAAGAAAAATATTCAAGAAAAAACAAAAAGAATTATTATTAGGGCAACTCAAATTAGCGAAAGAACTAGACTTACCTGTTATCTTTCATTGCCGAATGGCTCATGACGATTTAATTGAATTATTAGAGGAAAACTCTTCTTTAAGACCTAAAAAAGCAGTTATGCATTGTTTTGTTGGTAGATTAGAAGATTTAAAAAAATATCTTAGTTTTGGTTTTTATATTGGTTTCAATGGTATTATTTTTAAAAAACCTGGAGGAATTGATCTTGATGAAATAATTAAAGAAACTCCTTTGAATAGAATATTAATAGAAACAGATTGTCCATTTCTAACGCCCCCTCAAATCGATCAAAAAAGAAATGAGCCAATATTCATCAAATATATTCTAAAAAGAATTTCTAAAGTTAGAGGTGATAATTTTAATGAATTATCTGAAGTAATAACAAATAATACTAGAAGGTTTTTTCAAATATAAAAAAGCCCTAATTAAAAGACTTCATTTTCTTAGAACATTATAAGAATTTTTTTAAAAAATTAATTAAAACAATTCCAATATTCTTTTAAATTTAATTTTAGTTCTTTTGTTATTTCTTTAGTTTCTTTTAATTTAGAATCTATAGAAAATATAGTTTTTTTCGGTTCTTTTAAATCAGCTTCAAGATTGATAAGTCCGGAAATTAATGAAGACCAAGCTAAAGGCAAGATTTTTTGATTATAGCCAGAAGCTATTAAATCAATTTCTTTTTCGTTACATACTTCTTTAGCTAATTTTCTAACTTGTTTTCCTATCATTTTAAAACCCTTAATTGAAAGAGCTAAATTAGTCAAACCATCAGCAAAGTAAGGGTCAGAACCTCCATTTCTAATTATTACTTCAGGTTGAAATTCTTTAACTACAGGAAAGACAATTTCTTTAAATGAATATTCGTAAGATTTATCTCCTGCTCCAGAGGGTAAAGGAATATTAATTGTATAACCTTTTCCTTTACCAACTCCTATTTGTCCAATAAACCCTGTTCCTGGATAAAGAGTAGATGGGTCTTGATGAAAATCAATTAGTAAAACTTTATTATCTTTATAAAATATTTCTGCTGTCCCATTTCCTGCATGAGCATCAGTATCTAAGATAAGGATTTTTTTTATTCCTCTTTTTAATAATTTTCTGGCACAAATAGCTACATCATTATAAATACAAAAACCTTCTCCTTTGGAGGGTTTTGCATGATGTAATCCTCCTCCTATTGCTATTACTTTTTTAAATTTTTCTTCAAAGACTAATTCTGCCGCTTTTAATGAAGTTCCAACGGCAATTTTACTTGCTTGATGAATGCCTTGGGGAAGATATTGAGTGGTCGGATTTAAATTATCAGCAGTTACATATTCTAAAATATTTGGAATTCTTATTCCTTTTGATGCTTCTTTAATAATATTTATATATTCTTCGTCATGAACTAATTTTAACTCTTCTTCTGTGGCTGGTTCTGGTTTAATTTCTTTAAATACTTTCTTATAATTTGGTACTTTTTCATGAAAAAAATTGATAAAATTCTCAAATCTTTTACTATTAAAAGGATGATTTTTTCCAAAACTATATTTTTTAATTTCTGGATTAAAAATTAGAGCTGTTTTCATATTTTTATTATAACATTAAAAAAAAACTTAAAAATAAGGTGTCATAAGGAAATGATAATTTCAGGGTAGCGGGAAATAGAAATTTCAGGGTCAC
>CAYSZX010000012.1:0-18926 GCA_964435835.1 uncultured Candidatus Saccharibacteria bacterium
TTTCCCAATCTTTGAAAATCTTCGGATCGTCAGAAGAGCTTGAAAGAGAATTATTCTGAGTTATAGTAGGTGTTTTATTAGGCATAACAGACAAAGGTAACAAGAAAAAGAATAATATAACTATTCCAATATAAAACTTATATTTTCTTTTCATTTCTATCATCTCGGTCCCTATTTTTATTTAAAAGTACTACTTCAGAACCATCTATATTATCTAATATCTTTATGTTGTTGTCAAGGGCTTGTAGTAAAAAAGTAAAAACATTTAACAGTTTCTACTTTAAGTTAGAATTAAGTCGATTATCAATTAAAGCTTTAAAATTTTAACAAATTCTTCTGGTAGTCTATTTTCTCCATTCCAGTCAGACAATAATTCTTTAGTTCTTTTTTCCAAGTCTTTTTCATTTTTTAAAATTTCTTTTTTAAAATAATTTAAAACTAAAGGTAATTCATTTTCTTCTTCTTTTTTCCAAGAAAGATAAAGAGCAATTAAACTTTCCTCATAAGTACCAACACATTCAAAAGGCTTTGAATGATCTTCTACCCCTAATAATTCTTTAATAATCGGCAAAGAAGTTTTTTCTTTAAATAAATCTTTACCAAAAATATTAATAATTTCTTTTTTATCAACAAAAGGATACAAACAAATATAAATAAACAAGCATTTAGGGCATCTACCGCACCACTTCCCTATTTTTTCTTTAGTTCCGGAATGAGTTTTCTGAGCTTCATTACAGCTTAAAAAATAATCAAAATACTTTTTAAATTTTGAAAATATTTTAGTTATTTGTAATTCGTACAATGGTCTTAAAAAACTAAAATATTCAAGATCTTTAATTAAATATTTTTTAGAATAAGATCTAAACTTTTTTTCAAAATCAAAAGTTTTTGAGTATTGATGATTAATCTCTTTATCTAAATAGTTTAAGTTTCCTTCATTTGAACTTCTTTCATTAGAAAGAGCAATATATTTTTTATCAAAAATCACAGCTACTAAAACAGTTAAAAAGGCTAGATAAGCAGAAAAAGGAGTATGGCCGTTCAAAAATCCTTTTCTATTTAATTCTAATAATTGAGGATCAATACTTCTTTTCACTTGGATAAAATCATTGCACTTCCCTATTCTAACTACATCTTTAGTGGCCTGAATAGGATTTAAGGAAAAACAAGAAATATTTTTATCTTTTAATAATTCCAAGCTAACAATAGAATCTTTTCCTCCTCCAATTGGAAGTAAAATATCTTCTTTTAATTTAAAATCAGAATTTTTAAATATTTTTTTGTTTTTATTAACTTTAATTTTTAAAAAATCATCTTTTCGCCAATCAATCTTATTAGTGTAAAAAAACTGTCCCATTCCATTAATTATTAATTCTTTCCACCATTTAATTTGATTTTTATTTAAATTACCACATTTAATTTCAATTATCGGAGAACAAGTTGCTTTCCAATAACTTAAAACTTCAATTAAACCTAAATTAAAAACTAAATTATCTATTACTTTTTTATCAATTTCTAAATCGCCAACATTTTTAATAATTAATTGAGGTTTAAAAGAAATATCAGGTTTAATTTGAAAATCAAAAGAAACTAAAAGCTTATCACTTTTAACTTGCCAAGAATAACCTCTATAAACAAATTTAAAATATTTCTTTCTTAATTCTTCAAACTTCATTTTACAAGTTTAATAGCAGTTCCCAAAATAGCTAAAACAACACTAACAATCCAAAATCTCATTGTAATATTATGTTGAGGCCAACCTAAAGCTTCGAAATGATGATGAATAGGAGTAGATTTCCAAATCTTTTTACCCCTATACTTTTTAGATAAAAGTTGAATTATTACAGAACCTACTTCAATTACTAAAATTCCAGCAATAATAGGTAAAACAGCTATTGAATTAGTCAAAAAGGCGACAACAGTCATCGTTGAAGTTAAACACATAGTTCCTGTTTCCCCCATATAAAATTTGGCTGGAGGAATATTAAACCATAAAAAAGCTAAAAGACTTCCGCTTAAAACAGCACAAAAAGTAGCCAAATCAGCTTTTCCTTGAGCAAAAGCAATAATAGTAAAAGCTCCAAAAATAGAAGCAAAAACACCTCCTGAAAGACCATCTAAACCATCAACAATTCCCCCCGCCCAGGAAGCTAACATAATGACAACAAATAAAGGAATGTACCAATAATCTATAAATAAATCTATTCCTTCCGGGAAATTATAAATTAATGGAATATGAATAGTTCTCCAATCTAATTTAAAGTAAACCCACCAGCCTCCTACTAAACCAATAATGATAACAGCAATCATTCTTTTTAAAAAACTCATTCCCCCTCTTACATAGCGTCCTTTACTAGAAACGGTTAAGAAATCGTCGGTAAATCCGATTAGGGAGCTAACTATTAAAGCAAATAATGGCAACCATGTTTCATTTCTGGATAAGAAATTAATCTTTTCAAACCACCAAACATTAGGAATTTCAGATATTAAAAAAGCAAGCACAAGAATAAATAAAACAGAAATTCCAATCAGAATTCCTCCGGCCCGAGGAACACAAGTTTTTTCATCTTTTCTTAACGCTTTTAAAACAGTGGCTTCAGTATTAGTTATAGTTTTTAATTGTTTCTTTTTCTTCCAAAACTTATGTTTTTTTAAAACTTTAATTAAATAAGGAGCAAAAAACAAAGCAAAAGTAGTGGTTAAGGCCGACAGAATTAAAAGTCTAATTAAATTAAATGTAAATAGGGTCATTGTAATAAGTTAATCCAATTAATAATTTTTTGCATTTCTTTAATTCTTTCTTCGTTCGATTTTGCTCCCAATACTATATTAATAAAAATATGATTTTTTTCATTTTTAAAAACTGTCAACAAACATCCTCCTGCTTCATAAGTAAATCCCGTTTTTCCTCCTATTAGCTTCTGTTCTTCTTTTAAATTAAGACCAGAAAGAGAGTTATTTAATTTACGTTCTCTGCTTCCCAAAGAAATTTCAAATATAGATGGGTGATTTTTAAGAATGTATTTTGTTATTCTTACTAAATCCTTAATTGTCGAGTAACTTGGCAGTTCTCCGTTTTGAGGATCTAAACCTGTTGCATTGATGAAACGAGTATTACTTAATTTAATTTCTTCAGCTTTTTGATTCATTTTTTCAACAAACTTTTCTTCTCCCATTATTTCTGAAAGGGCAAAAGCAGAATCATTACTAGAATAAATTAACATTAATTTTAAAAGTTCTTGAATAGACCTTTTTTGATTTACTTTTAAATTGCCTCCCCAGTAAGCATTTTCCTGTTCAGCAGCTTCTTTAGAAATAGTAATTACTCTGTCTAAATTGTCATAGTTTTCTAGGGTAACAATTGCCGTCATTAATTTTGTCAAAGAAGCAATTGGTAAGCCCTTCCCTATTCCTTTTTGGAAAATCACCACCTCTCTACCCGAAGGATAAACTTGAATAGAGGCGGCTGCTTCAGCATTAATATTTAATCGAGGTATTTTTTGCTTTTGGGGTAAAATAATAGTTCTGCGGGTAGAATTAATAAGTTGTGCAGAATAAAATTCCCCCATTTTGTTTTGACTAAAACTAAAGAACCAAAAAAGAAAAAACCCAAGGAAAAGAACAATAATAGTAATTTGGATTTTATTCATTTTAACTAAATTTTTTATTTCTTTTCTTTTTTTATTTTAAGGCTTAACTCTTCTAACTGCTCTTTACTTATTTTACTAGGAGCATCCATAACGGAAGTTTTTCCTCCTGAACTGGCTGGAAAAGCCATTACTTCTCTAATATTCTTTTCTTTTAAAACAGTCATTAGAAACCTATCAAAACCAGAAGCAATTCCTCCGTGGGGAGGAACTCCATATTCAAAAGCTTCTAAAAGATGACCAAATTTTTCTTTTGTCTCTTTTTTGCTGTGTCCTAAAATTTCAAAAACTTTTTCCTGAATTTTTGGATCAGTAATTCTGATACTTCCTCCTCCAATCTCATGGCCATTTAAAACAAAATCATGTTGCCAAGAAAGAACCTTCATTGGTTCTTTATCTAAGTATTTTATGTATTCCTCCTTAGGAGCGGTAAAAGGATGATGAGCCGAAGTTATCTCTCTTTCTTTTGTTTTTACAAATAAAGGCCAATCAACAATAAAACAGAAAGATAATTCATCAGGATCTTCTTTGTTATTTCTTAGGTCGGGTTTATCAGTGTTCCATTTTTCCATTGCTTCTTTATAGCTAATACGAGGAAATGGCTTTTCTTTAATTTTTTTGTTAGGAAAAACCTTTTCAATAATTAAAGTAAATAATTCTTCAGTTAAATTTAAAATTTCTTCTTGGCTGGTAAAAGAAAGTTCCATATCAAGTTGAGTAAATTCTCCGTAAGCTCTGTCGGCTCTTGGATCTTCATCTCTAAAACATCTAGCAAATTGAAAGTACTTCTCTACTCCGGCTACCATTAACAGTTGTTTGTATTGTTGAGGACTTTGGGGCAAAGCGTAAAACTGACCTGGCTGAAGACGGGACGGAACAACAAAGTCACGAGCTCCTTCCGGAGTTGATTTGGTTAAAATAGGAGTTTCTACTTCTAAAAAATCTTTTTGAGTTAAGAATTTTCTTATAACTTTTATTACTTCTTGCCTTTTTTCTAGATTATTTTTTAATCTTTTTCTTCTTAAGTCTAAATATCGATATTCTAGTCTTTTTTCTTCGTCTATTTTATAACCATCCGTATCTAAAGGAAAAGGAGAAGTTTCTGCCTCGGAAAGAATCTCTATTTTTTCGGCTGCCATTTCAACTTCACCTGTAGAAATATCAGTATTAATCATATTTTCTGGTCTTTTTTTAATCTTTCCTTCTATTGTAACTACATATTCTGGTTTTAGTTTAGAAGATTTTTCAAAAATCTCTTTTTGATTTGAAGAAAAAACAATTTGCAGTAATCCTTTTCTGTCTCTTAAATCAGCAAAAGTAACTTTTCCGTGAGAACGAATCGAATTAATCCAACCGCAGACTTTAACTTTTTTACCAATCTTTTCTTTAGTTTGAGTAGTTAAAATTCTTTTCATGATTTTTTAATATTTTTATTAATAATTTTGGCAGCTACATTATTATAAATATTACCAGCTCCCATTAAAATAACAACGTTGTCTTTCTCCACATTTTTGTTTAAATAATCTTCTATTTTATCTTGAGGAAGATAAGAAACAGAATCTTTATTTACTTTTTTAACTAATTTTTGAGTATTTACTTTCTTTTTAAATTTTTCATCTTGTCTTCCTTGGGCTTCATAAATATTATCTATAAATATTTTATCTACTGGTGCCTCTCTTAAAGCTTCAACAAAAGAATCGAACAAATAATAAGTTCTTTGATACTGATGAGGTTGGAAAAAACATAAAATTTTCTTATCAGGATATTTTTCTCTGGCTGCTTTTAAAGTTTTTATTAAAGCCGTTGAATGATGTCCGTAATCACTGATTAGGGTATATTCTTTTGGTTTAGAGATTGAAAATGTTTCAAATCTTCTCCAGGTTCCTTTAAATTCTGACAAAGCTTTTAAGGTAATTTTATCTTTAATCTCTAATTCTCTAGCTAATTTTAAAACTGATAAAGCATTAGCCACATTAAATTCTCCCGGTACCTGTAAATTATTTTTTATTTTATCTTTTTCTTTATCCTTTAAGGAAAACCATTTTACATTATCTTTTTTACTAATAATATCTTTTACGTTTTCATCATCCTTGTTGGCAATTAAAAGACCATCTTCCGGCAATTTATCTATAAATTTACGGAAACCTTTCTTTAAATTTTCTAAATTTTCATAATATTCTAAATGATCTCTTTCTATGTTAGTTAAAACAACAATATTTGGTTCATAATTTAAAAATGAACCAAAATGTTCACAAGCTTCAATAATTAAATATTTAGAATCACCCGTTCTTTCATTTGAATTTTCAAATTCTCTAACTTTTGTTCCGATGATAACTGTTGGATCAAGGCCTGCTTTTTCTAAAACAATACTAGCCATAGCTGAAGTGGTGCTTTTTCCATGAGTGCCAGCTACAGCAATAGTAAAATACTCTTTAGTTAGTTGACCTAAAGCTTGAGGGTAAGTTAAAATCGGAATATTTAATTTCCTTGCCTTTTTAATTTCAGGAGCATTTTCAGGAACAGCTGAAGTATAAATAATTTTATCTACTGTTTTATCTATCATCTCTGAAGTATCTTTTCCAATTTGAATTTTAACTCCTTTTTCTTTAAAGAAATCAGTAATTTCAGAACTAGTTAAATCAGAGCCAGTCACTTCTGCTCCTTTTGAACGATAATACTTTGCTAAGGCAGAAACTCCTATTCCTCCAATACCAATAAAATGAATTTTCATAATTAAAATTTACCTAAATTAACAGTTTGTAGAATTGTATATCGAGCTCCTCCTCTTTTTAATTCGCTTTCCATAATATCAATAGAAACAACTTCGAATTTAATAAATACTTTTCTTGCAATATTTGGTCTTTCCTCAGGTCTTAATCTATTAAACTTTTTTCGTCTTAATCTTCCTAAGGTAACGTGAGGCGAAAATCCTCTTCTATAAGCTGATACTCTTCTATTTGAAAGATTAAATAATTCTTTTTCTAAATCTGCTTTTAAACTTCCGAGTTGTTTTGATTTTTTTCCAGTCATCCAAACCATTCCCGGTTTTTTATTCGGTGGGCCGTAACACATCTTATTAAGAGTTATAAAAAAGGGAGTGTGTTTTTTGGCTGTTTTTCTGGTTTTTTCAATAATTTTTGATAAAGCTTTATCTTTTACTTTTCCAAGAAAAGAAACAGTAATATGAAGGTTCTTTTTTTGTGTCCATCTAACAGGCAAATCAGGACAAATTTCCTGATAATTAAAGATTTTTTCTTTTATTTTTTGAATGGGATTTACCGCTATAAAAATTCTTCGACTCATATGTTTTTACTATAACATTATTCTTTATTTAATAAAGCCTTAATAAGGCTAATTATACAATATTTTTTATAATTAGCAAGAAAATTGAATTTTTCCCAAAAAGGTTTAAAATTAAAAATAAACTTGCTTAATAATATTATGAAATCAAAAGTCGGGATTAGCGAAATAAGTGTTGTTATTCCTAATTATTTTATAGGAACTGAGAAAATATCTAAGGTCCAAGACCTTCCTCTAAGCTATATTGTTAGTGGTTTAGGAGTTAAACAATCAAGGACTTCTTATAATACTGCTTTAGAAGACTTAATTGTTAAAGCAGTTAAAAAAATAAAATATAAGGATGCTGGTAGATTTATTGTTGCTTCTGAATCGGATGGCGATTTATCAAAAGCTTCAATAAGTATTAAATCTATAAATAAAAAACTTAATCTTAAAACAGTTCCCTTCCAATTGAAATTTGCTTGTCTGGCTGGAGTCCAAGCCTTACTTTCTGCTTGCGATTATGTGGTTTCCCATGAAAAACCCGCTGTTGTTATTACAGCGGATCGTTCTTTTTATAAGAAAAATAAAGCAGGAGCAACTCAGGGTACTGGAGTAGTAGCAATAAGGATAGAAAATAAACCTCAACTTTTAGAGATAGATTTCCAGCGATATGGAGAATATGCAGAAGACATTAATGATTTTAAAGTTCCAGCTAGAATGGCTCCTTTTCCTAAAATAGATGGACAATTAACAAAACCAGCTTTTATGAAGTGTATTCTTTATTCTTTGAAAGATTATAAGAAGAAAAAGCTAAAAAAGGAATCAGTTACTAAAAATATGGATTATTTTGTTATGCACTCCCCTTTTCCTAAAATAGTTATGTGGGTAGCTGCAGCACTCTGGCGCTTTGAAAATTATGATAATAATAAAAACTTTTGTAATTTATTAGAAAAAAGTATTGAAAAGCCAAAATTATTTAACAAATTTAAGAAACTTTTTGATAAAGTTAGAAAATTAGATGATTTTCAAGATTTTTATAAAAAGAAAGTGGAACAAAGTTTAATTTACAATCCTTACATTGGTAATTGCTATACTGCTTCTATTTTTATTTCTTTAATTTCTACTTTAGAAAAAGCTCAAAAGAACGAAAAGATTTGCCTTATTGGTTATGGAAGCGGAGCAGGATCTTTAGCTCTAGAAGGTGTAGCTCAAAAAAGTGATTTTAAAAGCGATTTAAAAGAACAAATTGAACAAGGTAAAGAACTTACTTTATCTCAGTACCAAGAATGGCGGAAAAACACTATTAGAAGAATAAGAAAAGGGTAATGAAATTCAAAGTCAAAAACAACAAGAAAAATAATATTGCTACTTTAGCCAGAAAGATTGGCTATCGCTGCTTAACCAAGAACAAAAAAGAAAAAGAGAAAAAATTTGTTAAGGTTCTAGGCAGAGGAGGATATCCCAGATTTCATCTTTTTCTAAAGAGTAATTTAAAAGATGAAGAATTAGCTTTTGATTTACATTTAGATCAGAAAAAACCTGTCTATAAAGGACCTCATGATCATGCTGCTGAATATGATACTAAAGTAGTTAAACAAGAAGCAGTAAGAATAAAACAAATACTTGAAAAGAATGTTTAATTTTAAAAAAGATAAGAGTAAAATTTATTTAACCATCATTTTAATTGTTGGTTTTTTAGTTTATTTTAATTCTCTACATAGCGATTTCTTATGGAACGATAAAGAACAAGTTGTAAATAATTTATTGATAAGGTCAGGAGATAATATACCTTTATTTTTTAAATCTAGTACTTTTTATTATGGCGGTGATAATCTTTCCGGTGGGTTTTATCGTCCTTTAGTTACTTTATCTTATTTTTTAAATTATTCTTTTTGGGAACTTAATCCTTTAGGATTTCATTTATATCAGGTATTTTTTCATTTAATGAATTTGTCTTTAATTTTCTTTATTGTTGAGGAAATATTAAAGAGACAAAAAATAAAAAACTCAAAAGATATTTCTTTTTTATCTTCTCTGTTGTTTGCTGTTCATCCAGCTAATGTTGAATCTGTTGTTTATATTGGAAGTATTGGCGAAATTTTTTATTCCTTTTTTGCTTTATTAGCTTTTTATTTTCTTTTAAAAGGAATTAATTATAAAAAAAGAATAATTGAAAATAAAAATTTAATTATTGTTTTTTTCTTGATGTTTTTATCTCTTCTGTCTAAAGAGAGTGGTATTCTTACTTTTCCTTTGTTTCTTTTATATTTATTTCTTTTTGTTAAACCAAAGAAAGAAACTTATAACAAATTTTTTTTAGGAAGTGGTATCATTCTTTCTTTGTATCTTTTTTTAAGATTTTTTATTGCTGAAATTTCAACCGCAGATTTTCGTCATACACCGATTGGAGAGGCTTCCTTTTGGGAAAGAATAGCTACTCTTCCCTACACTGTTTTTAATTATTTAAGGATAATTTTTTTCCCAAAAAACTTATTTATTGGTCGTCATTTTGTTGTTTCTTCTTTTTCTGATATTAGATTTTGGCTTCCTTTTATAGTTCTTTCAGGGTTTATTTTTTACATTCTCTGGACTTTTATAAGAAAAAAAATGACCACTTCCCTATTTTTTCTTCTCTGGTTTTTAGGTTGCTTGTTCCCTACTTTAAACATTATTCCTTTAGATGTAACAATGGCAGAAAGATGGCTCTATTTTCCACTGATCGGCTTAATTGTTTTAATAGTTCTTTTAATTTTTAAAACAGAAATTAAAAAAGAATATATTTTTTCTATTTTTCTTCTTATCATTATTATATTTAGTCTAAGAACTATTATTCGAAATAAAGACTGGGAAAATGGATTAACTCTTTTCAAAAATGATATTAAATATAATGATAATGCTTTTGATCTGGAAAATAATTACGGGGTAGAACTATTTAGAATAGGAGAAATAGAAAAAGCAAAAACACATTTTGAAAAATCTGTTTCTTTACAATCAAATTGGACCATTTCTCACAGCAATTTAGGGGCTGCTTATCAGAGACAAGGAAATTTAGAAAAAGCAAAAGAGGAATATTATAAATCTCTAGAATATGGAGATTATAGGCTTGCTTATGAAAATTTATCAACTATTTTATTAATAGAAAAGAAAAACAAAGAAGCCTTGAAAGTTTTAGAGGATGCTTTTCAAATTTATTCAAGAAGTGATACAATTAAAAAACTTCTTGCTATAGCTTACTATCGAAATGGTGAGATTGGTAATGCAATAAATTTATTGTCAGTTATTCTTCAAGAACATCCTCAGGATCAAGAAGCCAATTATCTTTTGTGGGCGGTTAAAAATAAAAAAGAAATTCAACTTTCAAAATAATATGTTAGATTCAAAGAGATATTTATTTAAAAAATTAGAAGAAAAAATCGGGGTTTTGTTTTCTTCTCTACCTTTTACTCCTAATCATTATACTTTTAGCGCTATATTTATTGCTTTAACCTCTTTTTATTTTCTTTTAAAGGAAAAATTAATATTAGCAATAATTCTTTTTTTAGTGGCTGGCTTTTTTGATTTAATTGATGGAGCCGTAGCTAGACATAGAGGGGTAGCAAGTAAAATGGGGGCTTATTTAGATACTATTTTTGATCGTTATGTGGAAGGCATTTTACTAATAGGATTGCTTTTTTTACCTTTGCCTGAAGTTTTTCTTCCAGCTAAAATATGGATAGCTTTAATTATTTTTGGCTCTTTAATGACTACTTATTCAAAAGCAGCAGCTAAAGAAAAAGAGCTAACAAAACAAGAACTTAAAGGTGGCCTTTTTTCTAGAGGCGAAAGAATTATTTTTCTTTTTTTATCTTTAGCTTCAGGGATTATTGATACTTCTTATACGTGGACAGTTTATTTTTTAATTCTTATTGCTGTTTTAGTAAATATTACCGCTATTCAAAGAATTATTTCAGCCATTCAAAAAGAAGATAATACTTTTTGAGAAAAATAAAATGGATGGTAAAATTAAAGAAATGAAAGAAGCTTTGTTGTATAAAAAGCTAGATAATAAAAAGGTTCAATGTCAGAATTGTAGCCATTACTGTATTATTAAACCTGACCGGAAAGGAATTTGTGGAGTACGGAAGAATATTGACAGGGAACTTTATAGTTTGGCTTATGGAAAGCCTTGTACTGTTCATATTGATCCTATTGAAAAAAAGCCTTTATTTCATTTCTTGCCAGGAAGTAATTCTTTATCTATAGCAACTGTTGGTTGTCAATTTTCCTGTAAAAACTGTCAAAATTGGCAGATTTCTCAAGCCCCCAAAGAGAAAGATGAAATTGAAGGAAAAGAGATTTCACCTCAAGAAATTGTTGATTTAGCTTTAAAAAATAATTTACCAAGCATTTCTTACACCTATACTGACCCTATAGTTTTTTCGGAATATGCTTTAGATATAATGAAATTAGCCCATAAAAACGGTATTAAAAATGTCTGGGTTTCTAGTGGCTTTTGGTCTGAAGAATTATTTGAAATTATTTCTCCTTATTTAGACGCTGCTAATATTGACTTAAAAGGATTTTCTGAAGAATTTTATAAAGAAGTTTGTGGGGGCAAGCTGAAGCCTGTTTTAAAAAACTTGAAAGAAACAAAAGAAAAAGGAATTTGGTTAGAAGTAACAACTTTAATTATTCCTACCTTGAATGATTCAAAAGAAACATTTAAAAACATTGCTGAATTTATAGAAGAAGAATTGGGTGCAGAGACTCCTTGGCATATTAGTAAATTTTCAGGAGCTCTTTCTTGGAAATTAAAAGATTTATCTTCGACTCCTATCGAAACCTTAGAAAAAGCTTACGAAATTGGAAAAGAAGCAGGGTTGAAATATGTTTATTTGGGAAACGTTCCTCAAATAAAAGACAAAGAAGATACTTTTTGCTCTCAATGTGATTCTTTAATGATTGATAGAACAGGATATAACATTAAGCGTTATGATAAAGAAGGAAAATGTGATCAATGCGGAGCGAATTTAAATTTAATTCTAAAATAAGATGAAGAATATAATCTTTGCTTGCTTTGCTCCTCATCCTCCTCTTCTTTTACCTTCTATTGGGTCCGAAGAAGATCGAGAAAGAGTAAAAGAAACGATTCAATCTTTAGAATCGTTAGGTGAAAAATTAAAGAAAAAGAAACTGGATTCAATTATTATTTCCTCTCCTCATCCTGATTGGGGCTTTAATGTTCCTCTTCATTTTCTAGCGCCAGACTTTAAGAAAGAAAAAATAGAAAAACATTTATTGGGAACGAAATCTTCCAGTTTTTATTTTGAAAAAGGAAAAAAGAAATCGGCTAAATTAAAAAAAGATAAGAAATATGCTCTTATTGCGTCTGGCGATATGAGTCATTGCCTTAAAGAAGATGGGCCTTATGGCTTCCACCCAGAAGGGCCTAAGTTTGATGAAGCCTTGATTAAGAATTTAAAAGATAAAAATATTGAAAAGTTTTTAGAGTTAGAAAATAAGTTTCCAAATGCTGCTTTTTGTGGTTTGAATTCTTTTTCTTTTCTTTTAGGCATATTAGAAGGTTCGAAAATAAAATGGGAGCCCAAAGTTTTGTCTTACGAAGGTCCCTTTGGCGTCGGTTATTTAGTAGTTAATTTTAAATTACAATTTTAATTATGAATCCTTATGTTTCTCTTGCTAAATCAGCAGTCGAAAATTATGTGAAAAAAGGAGAAAGATTTTCTCCTCCTGAAAGTTTAGATGAAAAACTTTTAAATGAAAAAGCTGGTGTTTTTGTGACAATAGAAAAGAACGGAAAATTAAAAGGATGTATTGGTACTTCCCAACCAACTCAAAAGAATATCGCTCAGGAAATTATAAACAATGCTATTGCTGCAGCAACAAAAGATTATCGTTTTGGACCAATTAGCGAAGAAGAATTACCTGATCTTTCCTTTATTGTTTATGTTTTAGGCCAGCTTGAATCAATTGAAGAAATAAAAGAATTAAATCCTAAAAAATATGGAGTTCTTGTTCGAAGCAAAAAGAACCCTAATAAATCTGGTTTATTGCTTCCTGACCTAGAAGGAGTTGATACTATCGATAAACAATTTTCGATTGCCTGCCGAAAAGCAGGTATTACTAGTCAAGATGAAGAACTTTTAGTTTATAGGTTTGAGGTGAAGAAATATCAATAAAAATATTCATTTTCCTTCTGTAGTTTAGTACTTCTTATCTTTTACCTTTCTCTTTTATTAGCAATGAATTCTTCCACCATTTCCATTGCTTTTTCATCGGTAAATTGTTTTGGAGGACTCTTCATAAAGTAAGCAGATGGAGACAATAAAGCACCTTTAACTCCTCTATCTAGAGCAAGTTTTGTTAATCTAATAGCATCAATAACACAACCGGCTGAGTTTGGAGAGTCTTCAACATTTAAACGAAGCTCTATTTCCATTGGTAAATCTCCAAATTGCTTTCCCTCCAATCTAATAAAAGCAATTTTTCTATCTTTTAGCCAAGGAACATGATCAGATGGACCAATATGTAAATCATTATAACTTAATCTTTCTCCTAATTGTGATTCAACACTTTCTGTTTTTGATATTTTTTTAGACTTTAGTCTTGAGTTGGAAAGCATATTGAGAAAATCAGTATTTCCTCCGACATTAAGTTGATAAGATTTTTCTATCTTAACTCCTCTATCAGTCATTAAATGGCTTAAGATTCTATGAACAATAGTTGCTCCTACCTGGCTTTTTACGTCATCTCCCATTATAGGTAGATTTTTATCTTCGAACTTTTTAACCCATTTTTTGTCAGTAGCAATAAAAACAGGCATACAATTAATTAGAGCACAATTAGCTTTCAAAGCTTCTTCCGCGTAAAATTTAGCTGCTTTTTCGGAGCCAACTGGTAGAAAATTAACCAATATTTCTGCCCCCGATTTTTTAAGCTCATTGGCAATATTAACAGGTTTTTTATCAGCAACAATAAATCCCTGGTCTTCAGGGTGATCTTTAAAATGAGAAGCAACTCCATCTAAAATATGGCCCATTTTTACTTTTACACCGAATTTTGGTATTTTAGAATAAAAGGTTGTGGTACAATTAGGTTTAGCAAATATTGCTTTTGATATATCCTTCCCTACTTTTCTTTTATCAACATCAAATGCATTAACAACCTTTATATTTCTTGGTTTGTAACCATTAATACTGTTATGCATTAAACCCGAAACAGGTTTATCGTTATTGTTAACATCTTTGTAATAATGAATTCCCTGAATTAAAGCAGAAGCACAATTACCCAAACCAACAATAGCTATTTTAATTTCTTTTTCCATGTTTTTGTTTTATATTAATAAAATAATCTTATTAATACTATTTTATCCATGTAAAATATATTGTCAAGAAGAATGAAACCAATAAAAAGATTAATACAATACAATACAAAAGAGAATCTCTGGATTTACATTCTCTATTTTTTAAAAAAAGAAAATCTTCATGCTTGGAAAATTGGTTCTTTAATTAAGGAAAAGTTTTCTTTTCAGCCTGGGAAAATAACAGTTTATAGAGTTTTATATAGATTAGAAAATCAAGGATTTGTTAAAAGTAAGAAAAAGAAAAGAAGAAGAATTTATAAAATTACAGCAAAAGGCAAAAAAGAGCTTTCTTCAGCTAAAGATTTTTATAAACAAACATTAAAGAAACTAAATTAATGGCTAAAAAGAAAAAGTCAAAGAAGAAAAAACAAAAAGAGAAAAAAGAAGAAACGAAAATTCAACAGATAGTAAACCATTATTTTTATAGTAAGGGATTAACTTTAGAAGAAATTAAAGATAACGCTAAAAAGAAAAAAATTGTTTATTCTCGCCATACAAGACCAGCCAAACAATTATTAGAACTGGCAGGCTCTGTTAAAAAAGCTAAAAAAGCAATTGATAAGGTTGCTAAATGGGCTAAATCAAGAAATTTAGATTATGCCATTGAAACTGTATTGAAAAAGTGGCTAGAATTAGATAGATTAAAACCTAAAAAGACAAAGAAAAAACCTTATTATAGAGGTAAACCTATGATTTACTCTGAAACAAAGAAAAAATGGTTTGTTATTGATGATGATGGAGAATGGCTGGAATTTGCTGGTGAAGAAGACGATATTAAATGGAAAAAAGTAAAATAAAAATATGTTATCTTATTCAGAAATTGAAAAAGGAAGCAGAATAATAATAAATAATGACCCTCATGAGGTTATTAAAGCAAGATCTATGTTTACAGGTAGAAGTCATTCTGTTTTAAACACAAAATTAAAAAATTTAAGAACGGGTCGAGTAATTTCAAAAACTTTTCATCCTGCTGATTCTGTAAAAGAGGCAGATATTGAAAAGATGAAAGTTAAGTTTATTTATAGTGATAGAGGTGAATATGTTTTTTGTGAAAAAGGAGATCCTTCAAATAGATTTGAATTAAAAGAAAAGCAAATTGGTGATAAGAAGAATTTTCTTAAACCAAATCAAATTGTAGATGCATTATTTTTAGAGGATGAACTTATTAATATTTCTTTACCTGTTAAGATTAAACTTAAAGTTAAAATGGCTCCGCCTTCTGTGAAGGGAGAGTCAGCAACAGGTAATAAAACGGTAACCTTAGAAACTGGATTTAAAGTAACAACCCCTTCTTTTATTGAAACAGGTGATATTATTGAAGTTAATACTGAAACTGGAGAATATTCCCGAAGAGTTGAATAAAAAAGCGCGTTAATTTTTTAATTAACGCGATGGTTTTTTGGGGACGATTTCACAATTGAAATCGTTCCTTTTATAATTCTCTTCATTTAAATATTCTTTTGCTCATCTCTTTTTTCCATTTTCATCACCAAGAAGACAAAATTAATTGTCTCTTGGTTGTCAATACCGAAATCTTTTAAATTCTTCGTCACTACTTCTTTACTAATTTCTTTATCTTTAAATAGGGGCTTTACTAGAATTAGTAACCCCCCTAGCCCAGTCTGAGCTTCCATTTCTTTTCACCCCTTTTTATTTTTTAAAGAACCTTTGTAAAAATTGTACAATAAAAAAAAGCGTTTTTCAATCTTTAAAGATAATATGTAAGGATATTTTGCGGTTTTTACCTTTATCAATTAAGATAAAGGTAATATAAGGAAAAGAAAGAAAACTCAATTATGTACTCAAAAGATTCATTGGAAATTAAAAAAGAAGGATTAACGATCCGAACCTGATTGATCCAGGAAAACTAGCTTAAAATGGAATTGTGGTCTTAATGGAAAAACACCTCTTGAATTTCTTGAGAATTATGGGAAAAAGAAAGAGAAAATTAAATTTAAAAAACCGACAAAAGTTCTTGCCTAAAACACTATTTTTTGTGTTATAAATAATAAGTTGATTATGATTAAAACTTTAAAAAGATTCTACAGTTTTATTTTACATTACAAGAAAAGGTTTATCCTTTTTATTTTTGTATTACTTATAGCTAATATCTTAGGAAATTTAACCCCTTATATAAGTAAACTTTTAATAGATGCAGCTCCTTCTTTAGATTATTCTTTACTATTAAAGCTTATTTTCCTATTTATTGGGACTAGATTGTTTGCTTATCTTTTAAGAACTCTTAGTCAATATTTAGGAGATAAGGTTCTTCTTCCAGCATCAAGAGATGCTCGTATTAAGGTTTTTGAGAGAGTTCAAGCATTAGATTATAGCTTTCATGTAAATAAAAGCACAGGTCGGCTCATAAGCAACTTTAAGAGAGGAAATAGAGCTTTTTATAAAGTTTTTCAGGCTATTCATTTTGATATTCTTGGTATAATAATTTCTTTTACTATTATTCTTGCCTTTCTTTCTGGAATTACCCCAATTATGTCTGCTTTGATGCTCTTCACTTTTACAGTTAATTTGTTTTTCTGCGGAAAACTTATTTTATTAAACATGGAGAAAAGAAGAATTTTTAATAAATCTGAGGATAAAGTGTCAGGCGTGATTACTGATAGCTTACTAAACTATGAAACAGTTAAGTTTTTTGCAAAAGAAAAGAAAGAAATTAAAAGACTAGAAGATAAGTTTAAAGATTGGTTAGATAAATCATGGGAATATGTTAATACTTTTCGTTATATTGATATTGTTGCAGGCATACTATCTAATTTAGGAATATTGGGAGCGCTTTGGATTACTGTTGGGAAACTACAAGCCGAACTAATAACTGTTGGTGATCTGGTTATGGTAATAAGCTTTACTTCAAGTTTTTATTATAATTTCTTTCATTTAATTTGGCAGCTTAGAGATATTGCTAAGAATTTTACAGATATAGAAGGTTACTTTGATGTTTTAGATTATGAAACTCACGTTAAAGATCCTGAAAATCCGGTTAAACTAAAAAATATTAAAGGAGAAATTTATTTTAATGATGTTACTTTTAGTTATAAGGAAGGAAAGCAAAACATCTTAAGAAAAATGAATTTACACATTAGTCCTGGTGAATCAGTTGCTTTTGTTGGTTATTCGGGGGCCGGAAAAACAACAATCATGAATTTATTATTAAGATTCTATAATCTGGATAAAGGTAAAATTTTAATAGATGGTGTTGATATTTGTAAATTATCTAAAAAACAACTGAGGTCTATAATTGGTATTGTTCCCCAAGATCCAATTCTTTTTAACAATACTATAAAGTTCAACTTAATGTATGGTGATTTTTCTGCCAGCAAGCAGGAAATTGAAAAAGCTACTAAAATAGCTAATCTTTACAGTTTTATTAATAGTTTGCCCAAGAAATATGAAACTCAGGTTGGAGAAAGAGGAATTAAGTTGTCGGGAGGCCAAAAACAAAGGCTAGCTATTGCTAGAATGATTTTAGCTAATCCTAAAATTATTATTTTTGATGAAGCTACTAGTAGTTTAGATTCTGAATCTGAAAGCTTAATACAAGAGGCTTTATGGAAAATTGCTGAAAATAGAACAACTTTAATTATTGCTCACCGCTTCTCTACTATTGCTGGTGCAGATAAAATTGTTGTAATTGAGAAAGGGAATGTTGCTGAAATGGGTTCGCACGAAGAATTAATTGAAAAGAAAGGGATTTATCATCATCTTTGGAAATTACAGATAGAAAAATAATTTGTTCCTTTAAGTGTTTTGTGGTATTATTTATAAGAAAATGTTTGCACAAAGTACTAAAAAAATAGTAAAAAAAATTCTTAGTTACGCAGATGTTGAAATTAACGGGAAAAAACCTTGGGATATTCAAGTAAAGAATAAGGATTTTTATTCAAGAGTTTTAGCAGGAGGAAGTCTTGCCTTCGGAGAGTCTTATATGGATGGGTGGTGGGAATGTGAAAGAATTGATCAATTAATAAATAAGCTTTTAAGGGCAGAAATAGAGAAAAAGATAGGGCCTTCAGTATATTTAATATGGAATATTGTTAAAGCTAAAATAATAAACCAGCAAAGAAAATCTAAGTCACATATTGTTGGAAAAAGACATTATGACATAGGTAATGATCTCTATGAAAATATGCTTGATAAAAGAATGAATTATAGTTGTGCTTATTGGAAAAACGCAAAGACTTTGGATGAAGCCCAAGAAGATAAACTAGATTTGATTTGTAGAAAGTTAAAGTTAAAACCAGGCATAAAAATATTAGACATTGGTTGTGGCTGGGGGCCTTTAGCGAAATTTGCTTCTGAAAAATATAAGGTTAAGGTTCTTGGTGTTACAATTTCAAGAGAACAATTAAAACTTGCCAGAAAACGTTGCAAGGGTTTAGATGTTGAAATAAAATTTCAAGATTACAGGGATATAAAAGGAAAATTTGATCGTGTTGTTTCTGTAGGTATGTTTGAACATGTGGGCCATAAAAACTATAGAAGGTTTATGAAGATTGTAGATAATTGTTTAAAAGATGATGGCTTATTTTTATTGCATACAATTGGAGGAAACAAAACAACAGTTACTACAGACCCTTGGCTTGACAAATATATTTTTCCAAATGGAATGACTCCTTCAG
>CAYSZX010000013.1:0-16401 GCA_964435835.1 uncultured Candidatus Saccharibacteria bacterium
AGAAAAAAGAAAATATCAGCTAAATCAAGTTTTCCTATTATAAACTTATAACAGACTATATATACGCCATTAAATTCATATATTATTAAATTTATCAGAAATTAAGTTTCCATCTTGTTTGAAAAATTCCTTTCTGTTATCATTTAATATAATCAAAATAAATAAAAATTATGCAAAAAATCTTTTGGTACACTATAGGAGGAGTTCTTTCAATTTATTTATCATCTCTTTTTATTAGTGGTTTCGGTCTAGAAATTATTCCTGGACAAAGTATCTTTTTTGGTATAGAGTTCACAGAACAATGGCAGTTATTATTAATTGTTGGAAGTATTCTTGGCTTAATTAATATCTTATTTAAACCAATAATTTCATTTCTAGCTCTACCTCTTAAAATACTAACTCTCGGATTATTCCCCTTAATACTTAATATGATTATTCTCTGGGTTCTAGATATATTATTTTTAGAATTAGTAATTACGGGCTTGACTCCTCTTTTCTTTGGTGCAATTATTATTTCAATAATTAACTTTCTATTAGGACTAAAAAAATGAATCAGATATTAATAATCGCTCAACTTGTAGTTAGCATACTTTTAATTATTAGTATTCTTCTTCAGCAAAGAGGAGGCTCTTTAGGTTCTGCCTTTGGTGGATTAGATACTTCTTATGCTACAAGAAGAGGAATGGAAAAATATATTTACTGGGCTAGTATTGTTTTAGCTGTTATTTTTATTGTTTTAGCTTTCTTTAACTTTCTAGCTTAATTAAATTATGAAAATGCCTTCCAAAAGCCAATGGAAACAGTTCTTTAGGCTTTTAAGTAAAAAGGAGAAAATAGTTTTTTCTTTTTTCTCTATCATATTTGTTAGTTCTCTTGTCTTTCTAGGAAGAAACTTGTATTTAAAAAACACTGAAGTAGTCCCCGCTTCCGGAGGAACTTATATTGAAGGAATGGTTGGTTCTCCAAGATTTATTAATCCAGTTTATTCTAGCGCTTCCGATATCGACAAGGCTTTAACTGAAGTAATGTTTTCCGGTTTAATGAAATACAATAAAGAGGGCGAGTTAATTACTGATTTAGCCGATGATTATAAAATATTGGAAAACGGAAAAGTTTACGAATTCACTTTGAAAGAAGGTCTTGTTTGGCAAGATTCAAAACCCCTAACTGCTGAAGATGTTGTTTTTACTATTGAGACAATTCAAAAACCAGAAATAAAAAGTCCTTTAAGACCTATCTGGCTTGGAATAAAGATAGAAAAAGTTTCAGACTTAACAGTTAGATTTACTTTAAAAAATGAATCCTCTATTTTTTTAGAAAACTGCACTTTTAAAGTAATTCCAAAACACATTTGGAATGAAGTCTCTACCGCTAATTTCGCCTTATCATCTAAAAATTTAACACCTATTGGTTCAGGACCTTACAAGTTAAGAAAGATAAACCAAGAAAAAGATGGAAGTATTAGTTCTATCGATTTAACTGAAAACGACAATTATCATAATTCAACTTATGTTGATGAATTGTCTTTTAAGTTTTATGAGACAGAAGAGGAATTAATAGAAGCTTACAATAAAGATGAAATAAATGGGTTTACTTTAAATAAACAAGAATCTCCTGAAAATGGAAATTTAATAACCTTTACTCTTCCAAGATATTTTGCTGTTTTCTTAAATTTAGAAGAAGATAGTTTATTTGAAAATAAGAATATCAGATTAGCCTTAAACTACGGAACAGATAAAAAATCAATTTTAAATGAATTCTTTCCCGATAAAGCAAAAATAGTTAATTCGCCAATTTTACCTGATGTTTATGGTTTTGAAGAACCATCAACTATCTACCAATACAATCCTGAAAAAGCAAAACAACTCTTAAAAGAAGAGGGGTTTGTATTAAATGAAAACAATATTAGAGAAAAAGAAAAAGAACAAGATCTAGACTATTCTTTTCAAAGTAACCTTTCTGTCGGTTCAAGAGGTAACGAAGTAACAGAATTACAAAAGTGTTTAGCTAAGGATCCTGAAGTTTATCCCGATGGAACAATTAGTGGTTATTTTGGCTCCAAAACAAAACAAGCTATTATTAATTTCCAAGAAAAATACCAAGAAGATGTTTTAGTTCCTTTTGGCTTAACTAGTGGAACAGGAGCAGTTAGAGGCAAAACAAGAGAAAAATTAAATGAAGTTTGTTTCGAAAAACCAGAAGAAACCATCCCTCTTTCTTTTTCACTATACACTGTTAACCAACCAAGATTAACTCAAATAGCTGAAGCTCTTAAAGAGCAATGGGAAAAAGAATTAGGTTTTCAAACAACTGTTGAAACTTTTAATATCAATACTTTAGAAAGAGATATTTTAAGAGAAAGAGATTACGATTCTCTGCTCTTTGGAGAAATGTTATCAGCAATTCCTGATCCTTTTCCTTTTTGGCACTCAACTCAAAACGGAGAAATGGGTCTAAACTTAGCAAATTACAACAACAAAGATGCAGATATTCTTTTAGAAGATAATAGAAAACTATTAGATGAAGAAAAAAGAAAGGAAAAATTAGAAGAATTCCAAAACATTTTAATTAATGACGCTCCGGTTATTTTCTTATATAATCCGGATTATCGTTACTTTACAAACAATAAAATAAAAGGAATATCTGAATCCTTTATTGCCGACCCTTCTAAAAGGTTCTGTGATATTGAAAGTTGGTATATTAAAACAAGAAGAGCATGGAAATAAACCTAGAAGATAAAAAACCAGACATTAGACATCTTAATGATATGAAGGAAGTTCTTTATGATCAAGAATGGGCAAAGACTGCTCCTAATTACGAACTCTATTACATGTATAGAGGATTAAAAGAAAAAGACAGCCTAAGATACGATATCACTGTTATTCCTCCTCGCATGCTAGGAAAAGAGTTTGTAAAAACAAAAGGCCATTATCACTGTGAAAGTCACGGCGAACTTTATATTGTTTTAGAGGGAGAAGGTTTATTTTTATTACAAAAAGAAGAAAAAGGAGAAATAAAAGATGTTTACTATATTAAAGGAAAGAAAGGGGATTTTATTAAAATACCTCCTCAATATGGACATATCACAATTAATTCTTCTGATAAAACATTAAAAATGGCCAATTGGGTCTCTAAAAAGTGCAAATCAACCTATAAAGAAATTGGACAAAAAAAAGGAGCTTGTTATTATTACCTTAAGTCAGGTTGGGTTAAAAATAAGAACTACAAGAAAATTCCTAAGCTTTCCTCAAGAAAGCCTCAAAAATCAAAACCAGATTTAGATTTTCTTACTTTAAATTAAAATTCATGAATAAAAAAGTCAGTAAAGTTGTAATTCCTGCTGCTGGTTGGGGAACAAGATTTTTACCAGCAACTAAAGCAATTCCAAAAGAAATGCTTCCTATTGTCGACAAACCAGTTATTCAATACGTGGTAGAAGAAGCAGTTGATTCAGGTATTGAAGATATTATTATCATTACTGGCTGGCAAAAAAGAGCAATAGAAGATCACTTCGATAGATGTCTTGAATTAGAAGACCATCTTAAAAAACACGGCAAAACAAAAAGCTTAGAAAAGATTCGAAAAATTGCTGATTTAGCAAATTTTGTCTATATTCGTCAAAAAGGAGAACTATATGGTAATGGCCTTCCTGTTCTTGCCGCAAAATCAGCTTTAAATGATAATCCATTTGCTGTAATGTGGGGTGATGAATTTATTAAAGCTAATCCTCCTCGATTAGCTCAAATGCTAAAAGCTTATGAAAAACATCCGGGAGTAATAATTTCAGGAGTAAGAATTAAGGATAGAGAACAAATTTCTCGTTACGGAATTGCTGACATTAAAAAAGTAGACAAAAATTTATTCAGAATTAAAAAAATCGTAGAAAAACCAAGTCCTGATAAGGCTCCCTCCAATTTAGCAACTCATGGAGCCTACATTTTACCTCCAAAGATTATTGAAATTATTAAAAACTTAGAACCTGGTAGGGGTGGAGAAATTTGGTTAACCGACGCAATTAATGTTCTAATTAAAGAAGATTATCCTGTTTATGCCTGTGAGATAGAAGGAGGTAAATATTATGATACAGGTAATAAGCTTGAATATTTAAAAACTGTTTTAGAATTTGCTCTCAAACGTTCGGAATTTTCTAAAGAACTTAAAGAGCATTTTGAAAAACTACAAAAATAAATCTCTGCTATTTTCTAAATTAAAATAAATTAATTCACCCTTAAAAAGAATAACTTTTAAAAGTTAATACCTCTTTTTAAGCTAAATATTGGATTTCTTTTGTTTTAAAAATCCTAAGCCGGAATGGTGGAATGGCAGACACGCAGGGTTCAGATCTCTGTGGGCAACTAGCCTGTGAGAGTTCAAATCTCTCTTCCGGCACAAATTATTAATCATTATTAAATTAAAAAATGACAAAAAAGATAAAGAATATACATGGAATACAGCACATCAAGAAACCATCCAGCTTGAAAAAGAACACTAAACGATTAAAGATTATTCCTTTGGGCGGTTTAGAGGAAGTTGGACGAAACATGATGTTGCTAGAATATAAAAGAAAAATACTCATTATTGATGTTGGTTTTGGGTTTCCAGGCGAAAATACTCCTGGGGTTGACTACATTATTCCAAATACAGAGTATTTAGAAGGAAGAAAAAAAGATATCGTAGGAATCGTGTTTACTCACGGTCATCTTGATCATATCGGAGCTCTTCCCTACCTTTTAAGAAAAATTTACAAAAAAGATTTAAAACTCTTTGCTAGTGCAGTTACCAAAAAAATTATTGAAAGAAGACAGGAAGAATTCCATAAACAACCAAAAGTTAAAGTAAAAGAAGTAAAAGACGGATCAAAAATAGACTTAAAACCATTTAAGATGGAATTCTTTCACCAAAACCACAATATTCCCGGAGGTTTAGGATTATTTATTGAAACCCCTGTTGGAAATATTGTTCATACTTCTGATTTTAAATTTGATCCTCATCCAGTTAACGATGAGCCTACTGATTTCAAAAAACTTAAACAAATCGGAAAGAGAGGAGTCCACCTTTTATTATGTGATTCTACTGGAGCTGAAGAGGAGGGACATTCCTTATCAGAAAAAGAAATCAAAAAGAATCTTGAAAAAATAATAAAATCAGCTAAAGGAAGAGTAATTGCCTCTACCTTTTCTTCTCTATTAAACAGAATTGAGCAAGTAATAGACATTTCTAGAAAATATAATAGAAAAGTTTGCATTCAGGGATATTCTATGAAAACAAAGTTAGATTTTGCTAAAGATTTAGGCTATATCAAAGCCAAGAAAAATCTTTTCATTGGTCCTAAACAAGCAAAAGAAATGCCTGATGATCAAGTAACAATTCTTAGTACTGGAACTCAAGGAGAGTCTAATGCTTCTTTATCCAGAATAACTACAGGTAGAGATAAATACATTAAATTTAGAGAGAACGATACTGTTATCTTTTCTTCTTCAGTAATCCCAGGAAACGAAAGAACTGTTCAAGTCCTCAAAGATAAAATTCTCAAACAAGGCGTAAAAGTTTACCATTACGATATGATGGATATTCACGCCAGTGGGCACGGCAAGCAAGAAGAATTAAAGAAAATGATCAGAATGATGAATCCTAAATTTTTTATGCCAATTCATGGCCAAGTTTCAATGCTCTTTGCTAATGCAGGGCTTGCCCAAGAAGAAGGAGTCAAAAAGCAAAACATTATTACTGCTGAGAATGGAAATGTTATCATCTTAACCAAAAATCAATTCGCTGTTGCTAAAAAGAAAGTTCCTTCTGATTCAGTAATGGTTGACGGTTTAGGGGTCGGAGATGTCGGTAAAATTGTTTTAAGAGATAGACATTCATTAGCAGAAGATGGAATGTTCGTTTTAATTATTACTGTTGATAAACAAACTGGTAAAATAATTAAATCTCCTGATATTATTTCCAGAGGATTTGTTTACTTAAGAGAATCTAAAGAATTATTAAGGGAAACCAGAAAGAAATCAATTAATATTGTTAAAGAAATAATGAACAACGGAGGAAATGTTAATTGGAATAATATAAAAGGAGAAATTAGAAATAGAATAGGTCAATTCCTTTACTCAAAGACTCGAAGAAGACCAATGGTTCTTCCCGTAATCATTGAAGTATAATATAATAATAGAATATGCGTATTTTAAGTGGAATTCGCCCAACAGGGGAATTACATCTAGGAAATTACCTAGGAGCTATTAAACAATGGATAGAACTTCAAGAAGAAAATGAAGCTATTTATTTTATTGCTGACTTACACGCAATCACTACTCCTTACAATAAAAAAGAATTAAAAGAAAAAACATTAGAGGTTACTATTAGTTACCTAGCAGCTGGTTTAAACCCTGAAAAATCAACTATTTTTGTTCAATCAGGGATTAAAGAACATTCTGAATTAGCTTGGTTTCTAGGATCAATTACCCCAGTAGGAGAGCTAAAAAGAATGACTCAATTTAAAGAAAAATCCAAAGAAAATCCTGATTATATTAACGCTGGATTGTTAAACTACCCTGTTTTAATGGCAGCCGACATTCTGCTTTATCAGGCAGAAGCTGTTCCCGTTGGCAAAGACCAAAAACAGCACGTTGAAATAACCAGAACAATAGCCAGAAAATTTAACAGAAAGTTTGGAAAAACCTTTAAAATTCCTAAAGCAATGATTTCTAAAAAAGGAGCAAAAATAATGTCCTTACAATATCCTGCTAAAAAAATGTCCAAATCAGGAAGCCCAAAAGGATGCATTAACTTATTTGAAGAACCAAAAGAAATTAGAAAAAAAATAATGTCAGCAGTAACTGACACAGGTAATAAGATTAATTATAATCCAAAGAAAAAGAGGGGCATTTCTAACCTTTTAAAAATACTTTCCTTAATTTCCAACAAAACAATTAAACAATTAGAAAAAGAGTTTAAAGGAAAAAATTACGCTGAATTTAAAAAATCTTTAGCCGATCAACTAATTGATAAATTAAAACCATTCAGAGAAAAAAGAAAGAAACTTCTTTCTCGAAAAGTTTATGTTGAAGAAGTTTTAAGTAAGGGAGAAAGAAGGGCAAGAACAATAGCCCAATCAACAATACAAAACGTTAAAAACAAAATGGGATTTTACCCTGTATCCCAATCCTGACTAACTTCAGAATATTGAGATAATTTATCTCGGAAAAGGTCTTCAATTCTTTTGAGACCTTTTTTAGTTTTAGATTCAAAAACTAATACTAGATAAGGAAGATTTGAGGAAGCCCTAACAAGCCCCCAACCATCTTCAAAATTAACTCTTGCTCCGTTAATATCAATAACTCTTTCTTCTCCATATTCTTTCTTAAGTTCTTTCACTAATTTATCTGTAATTTCATATTTAACCTCATCAGGACAATCTGCATGCCAAGCCGGAGAAGTAAAATATTGAGGAGCACCAAGCATAATTTCAGATAAAGGCTTATCTTGACCTGATAAATACTCTAAAAGCTTTAAAGCAGCAAAAGTAGCATCATCATAACCATAATAACCATGACGATAGAAGATATGCCCACTTCTCTCTCCAGCTAAAGCAGCACCGACTTTCTTAGCTTTCTTTTTGATATAAGAATGTCCTGTCTTCCACATTACTGGTTCTCCCCCATTCTTTTTAATTTCTTCAATCAACGCTTGAGAACACTTAACATCAAAAACTATTTTAGAGTTAGGCTTCTCTTTTAATACTTGTCTGACCAGCAAAATCATAAACCTGTCAGGCCAAATAATATTTCCTTTTTCATCTACTACCCCTATCCTGTCTCCATCTCCATCAAAACCAATACCAATATCCGCGTCTACCTCTTTAACTTTTTTACCCATAGCTTCTAACATTTCTGTATCAGCAGGATTAGCTTCATGATGCGGAAAGGTAAAATCAATATCACAATATTGTTTAATTACTTCACAGCCAGCTTTTTCTAAAATCGGAGGAACTATTGGGCCAGCCGTTCCATTCCCAGCATTAAATAAAACCTTAAGAGGTTTTTTAATATTCACTCTCTTAATAATATCCTTAGTATAATCTTTTATAATATCTTCATATTGCTCTACTTTTCCTGACCCTTTAACAAAGTTCTCCTCATTTACAATCTTATATAGTTTTTTAATATCGTCTGGCAATAAAGTAGAACCTAAATCATAACCCAATTTAAAACCACTCCAACCATTAGGGTTATGAGAAGCAGTTACCATAGCCAAACCCTTAATATTTAAATGAAACTGAGCAAAATAGGAGATAGGACTTAAAACCTGCCCTATTTCCACCACATCAACGCCAGTTGAAATAATACCTTCAACTAAAGAATCTTTCATCCATATAGAATACTCTCTAGCATCAAAACCAACTACTGCTTTATGAACACCTTTTTTCTTTAATAAAGTACCAAAACCTCTACCAATCAAATTACAGCTTTTTTTATTTAATTCATCTTCAGAAACTCTTCCTCGGAGATCATACTCCCGAAATATTGTTTTTTTAATTTTAGCCATATTTTTCTTGATTTTAATATGGTTTTATTATAGCATAAGACTATATGAGATTATACGAATTAGATTATTTAATATCACCAGATATTCCTAAAAAGGAAACATCTTCTTTTAATAAAAGAGTTCAATCTATAATTGAAAAAGAAGGTGGAAAAATCGAGAAGAAAGAAGCTCCTTCTAAAACAAAATTGGCTTATCCAATAAAAGAAAAGGGGCAAGCTTATTTAGCAACTATTATTTTTAATTTAGAGCCAGAAAAAATAACTTCTATCACTAAGTTAATAAAGAAGGAAGAAGATATTCTTCGACATTTAATTTTCAAAAGAAAAGCTGTTCAAAAACAAGAAAAGAAAAAAGATAAAAAACTAAAGAAAATTACCAGTCCAGACGCCAAGAAAGAAAAGAAAACCAAGGTCGAACTTAAAAAGATAGAAGAAAAATTAGAAGAAATTTTACACGAATAATATTATGGACCTCAATAAAGTATTTTTAATTGGAAGACTAACAAGAGATCCCGAAAGTAAAATGCTATCTTCCGGGACAGCTGTTGCTAATTTTGGATTAGCAACTAACAGATATTTTACTGATAAGTCAGGTCAAAAACAACAAAAAGTTCAATTTCATAATATTGTTGCTTTTGGAAAAATAGCCGAATCAACAGCTCAATATTTAAGAAAAGGAAGTTTAGCCTTTATAGAAGGAAGGATACGAACAAGAAGTTGGGACGATAAAGAAGGCAACAAAAAATATACTACAGAAATTATTGCCCAAAGAGTTCAGTTTGGACCTAAATCTGATAATCCTCCTACCCAAAGAAAAGGAAAACAACCTAAAAAACCACGCCCTTCCTCAAAGAAAGGGGGAAAAGAAGAAGATATCCCTGTTATTGAGGAAGACAAAGAAATTAATATAAAAGATATACCTTTTTAATATGCCTTGTTATTATTGCCAAAGAAATATAGACGAAATAGATTTCAAGAAAAGAAAAGTTCTTGAAAAATTTACTTCTGGGTTAAAAAAGATTAGACCAAGAAAAAGAACTGGTATTTGCGCCACTCATCAGAGAAAATTAGCTAAAGCAATAAAAAGAGCCCGTTACCTGGGCCTTCTTCCTTACCTTCCAAAATAAAATATTATCAAAAAGAGCTATTCTTCATCTTCGCTATTCTTTTCATCCTCAAGAATAGCTTTTTTAATTTTCTTTAAAGTTTTAGGATGTTCTTTTAGATATTTTCTAGTATTTGATTTCCCTTGCTCTAATTTTTCATCTCCAAAGTAATACCAGCTTCCTTTTCTTTTAACAATATCTTTAGCTAATCCAACATTTAAAACATCTCCTTCGTGAGAGATTCCTTCGTTGTAATAAATATCAAATTCAGCCACCTTAAATGGAGCTGCTACTTTATTTTTAACAACCTTTGCGCTTACTCTATTACCAATAATTTTATCTTTGCTTTTAATTTGAGCTCTTCTTCTTAAATTTATCCTTACTGAAGAATAAAACTTTAAGGCGACTCCTCCTGAGGTTGTTTTTGGATTTCCATAAAAAGTTCCAATCTTCATTCTGGTTTGATTAATAAAAATAACGGAGGTTTTTGTTTTAGAAACTATTCCGGCTAATTTTCGAAGCGCTTGCGACATAAGACGAGCTTGAAGTCCAACCTGAAAATCTCCCATTTCTCCTGTAATTTCTTCTTTTGGAGTTAAAGCAGCTACTGAGTCAATAACAATAGTATCAATTTTACCTGACTCAACTAAAGTTTCTACTATCTGAAGGGCCTGCTCACCAGAATTTGGCTGAGAAAGTAATAAGTCATCAACATCAACCCCTATTCTTCGGGCATAATCAGGATCTAAGGCGTGCTCGGCATCAATAAAAGCTCCAACCCCTCCTATCTTCTGAGTCTCAGCTAAGATATGAAGAGCTAAAGTAGTTTTTCCCGTCATTTCTCCACCATAGATTTCAATAACTCTCCCTCTTGGTATTCCCCCTATCCCTAAAGCTAAATCTAAACCAATAGAGCCCGTTGAAATAGCATCAACATCAACAGCTCTTGTGTCTTTTAATCTCATTATTGCCCCTTCCCCGAATTTCTTTTCTATTTCAGAAACAGTTTTATCTAGTATCTTTTTTCTTTTATCTTCTTCTTTCTTTCCCTTTTTCTTTTTTGTTTTTTTCTTTTTCTTGCCCATGTTATTATAGTAACATTTTTAGAAACAAATGATAACTAAAGCTGTTCCCAATCATCATTTTCTTTTTCCTCTTCATCGTCATGATTTTCTTCAAATTCTTCTTCATTTTCTTCAGTAGCATTTTCATCATTACCAAAGAAAGTTTCTTTATTTATAAAAACTTTTCTTGCTTTAGAATTACGACTTGGTCCAACTATTCCTTCTTCAGTAAGAGAATCAAGAATTCTTGCTGCCCGAGGATAGCCAACTCTTAATTTTCTTTGCAAAAGAGAAGCTGAACCTTTTTGATATTTAATAACAATTCTTTTTGCCTTTTCGAATAAAGGATCTCTCTTGGACGAGCGCCCCTCTTCCAATATCGCTTCTTCTTCCGCTTCTTCTAAGGCTTCTTGGAAGTCTTCTTCGGTTTTGTCCATTTCTTCTAAATCTTCCACCATTTCCTTTTGTTCTTTAACCCAACCCATTAGTTTTTGCACTTCTTTTTCGGAAATATAAACAGACTGCAATCTTTGAGGCTTATTAGTCTGAGTAGAAATAAACAACATATCTCCTGCTCCTAATAAAGATTCTGCTCCCGATCCATCTAAAATTGTTCTTGAATCAACTTGAGAAGCAACTTGAAAAGCAATTCTAGAAGTAATATTGGCTTTAATTAAGCCAGTAATAACTTCTACCGAAGGCCTCTGGGTAGCTAAAACCAAATGAATGCCTACTGCTCTGGCCATTTGAGCTAATCTAACGATAAGACTTTCAACCTCCTTACCTTTAGAGGCCATTAAATCAGCTAATTCATCAACAACAAGGACAATATAGGGTATCGGATCAAAATCGCCCTTAGATGCTTTTTTATTGTAAGTATTAATATTTCTTGACTTCTTAGAAGAAAGTAATTTAAACCTCTTCTCCATTTCTTCAACTAGCCATTGTAAACCATAAACTGCCTTTTCCGAATCAACAATTGGCGGAGCTAATAAATGAGGAAGGTCTTTGTAAAGACTAAATTCTACTCTTTTAGGGTCAATTAAAATGAATTTTAATTCTTTGGGAGAATTTCTATAAACCAAAGAAAGAATTAAATTGTTAAGAAAAATAGTTTTACCAGAACCAGTAGCTCCAGCCACTAACAAATGCGGCATTTTATCAAGATTAGCGTAAACAGACTCACCTCTAATATTTTTTCCCAAACAAATCATTAAATCATTAGAGGATTTCTGAAACTTACTATCTTCAATTAACTCTCTAATATGAACAAAAGATCTTTCCTTATTCGGCACCTCAATACCAACTAAACTCTTTCCCGGAATCGGAGCCTCTATTCTAATTGGGTGAACAGCTAAAGCTAAAGCTAAATTATTAGAAAGATTAGTAATTTTTGACAATTTTATCCCTTCAGCCGGTTTAAAAGCATATTGAGTAACTGTTGGTCCAACATTTACTCCTGCCATTTCTACAGGAACTCCAAAACTTTCCAAAGTTTCTTCAATAATTGAAGATTGTTTCCTTACATTTCCAGAACGAGGCTTTTCTTTTTTAGAGCTTAATAAATCAACAGGCGGTAAATCAAACTTTCTTTTAGAAATAGGTTTTTTAACCTCTACTTTTCTTCTGCCCGAATCTTCTTCTTTTTTGTCTTCTTTTTCTTCAGCATCTTCTTTATCAAGAGAAATTGAATCTTTTAGATCCTGGACTTTAAAGCGAGGAGCAAAAATCTTTCTGATAAAAGAAGTCTTTTTCTTTTTACTCTGACCTTCTCTTTTTAATAAAAACCAAAAAATAACTATTCCCACTACAACTAAAGCCCATAAAACAATTTGAGTAACCCAAAAACCAAAAAACTTATGAAGAGGCCAATTTAAAAGATGACCAACCCATCCGCCTTTGGGGATGCCTATCCCATAAAATTCTCCGATTTGAATATCCTGATTTAAACTTTCTAAAATCCCCGTAAATCCTAAAATTAAAAGTAAAGTTCCAAATATTAAGGATTTAAAAATATTCTTATACTTTGTAGCAAAAAAAACAAAACCAGATAAAAATAAGAGTAAAGGAAGAACTTTAACCGTTTCTCCAATCAAAAAAGAATTAGCTTTTAAAAAAAATTCTCCCGCTATTCCTGCTTTTTCAAAAAATCCTAAAGTTAAAATTACAGCTAAAAAGAAGAATAGCCCTCCAAAAAAGTAATTGGCTGTTTTTTCAGAGAATAAAGGATCAAATGGTCCTTCTTTTTCTTTTTCCTCTTCACTTTTTTTACCCATTTTATTTTTTCTTCTTGAATCCTGTCCCCACAGGAATTAATTTACCAACAATAACATTTTCCTTAAGGCCTTTTAAGTCATCTTCCTGACCTTCAGAGGCAGCCTTAATAAGAACGCTGGAAGTTCTTTGAAAGGAAGCTGCTGATAAGAACGAATCAGTATGAAGAGCAACCTTAGAAAGACCTAATAATAATGGTTTTGCTGTAGCTTTATTTTTCTTTAATTTCTTGTTTTCTCTAATAAAACTTGATTTTTCAACAATTTGACCGGGATTAAATGGAGTATCGCCTGGCTCATCAATCTTAACTCTAGAAAACATTTGTCTGATAACAATTTCTACGTGTTTATCATGAATATCTACTCCTTGTGAAACATAAACATCCTGGATCCCATGTAAGATATAGCGCCAAGTTTTTTCTTTATCTTTGGTTAATTTAAACAACTTTTCAATTTCCAAATTTCCGTCACAAAGCTGTTGCCCCTTCTTAACCTTTTCTCCTCTTTTAACTCTGACTGCAGAATTTAATGGAATCTTATAGCTCTTAATTTCCTTTTTCTTTCCTTTAGGTTTATCTGTTTTAATTTTAACAACTTTATCGGAAGTAATTTCTTTAACTTTACCATCCTTCAGAGCTAGTTTAGCTTTCCATTTTGGATGTCTTAATTCAAGAATTTCCTCTACTCTTGGTAAACCAAAAGTAATATCTGAACCTTCTTCCAAAACACCTCCTGTATGGAAAGTTCTCATAGTTAACTGAGTACCTGGTTCACCGATAGCCTGTGCAGCAACTATCCCGGCTGCTTCTCCTAATTTAATTAACTTATTATCTCCCAAATCCCAGCCATAACATTTCTGGCAAACACCACCTACTGTTTTACAACTCATTGGAGAACGAACATTAATTTCCTGAATATTATCATCTTTTTTAATCTTTTCTACCATCTTCCAGTTTATTATATCACCTTTTTTGCAAATACCCTTAAGATTATCTAGATTAACTCTTCCTCCAATTTTAAAGAAAAGATCCTGATCTAAATTTTCAGCAGCTTTCTTAGTAATAGTTATTCCTTCGTCATCTCCACAATCTTCTTCAGTAATAATAACTTGATGACTAGCATCAACTAACCTTCTGGTCAGATAACCAGAACTAGAAGTTCTTAATGAACGATCAGCCTGTCCCTTTCTTGCTCCGTGAGTAGAAAGAAAGTATTCCAAAGGAGGCAATCCTTTGTGATAGCAAGCCTTAATAGGTAGCTCAATAATTTCTCCGCTTGGACTAGCCACTAAACCTTTCATTCCACACATTTGAACCACCTGCTCCCAGGAACCTTTAGCTCCTGCGTCAATCATCTGATAAACAGAACCATGCTGAGGAAGGGTTTTTTCAATTATTGCTTTTTTAATTTCATTCTTAGCCTTTCCCCAAATAGTAACAATTTTAGCTGATTTTTCTTTATCGGTAATCAGTCCTTTCTTGTGTGATTTCTTAACTTCCTTCTCTTTTTTGTTACCTTCTTTAATTATTTCTTCTTTTTCATCAGGAATAATTAAATCATCTAATCCCCAGGTAATCCCTGAGATAGTAGCATATTCACAACTTAATTCTTTAAGATTATCTAAAACTTTTTTCATTTTTTCAGTAGGATAATTTCTTAAAAGATCAGCCACTATTCCTTTCAAAACACCTTTTTGAATTTTTCTATTTTGAAAATCAAAATCATCAGGCAGAGCTTGATTGAAAATAATTCTTCCAACAGAGGTTTCAACAAGATTTTCATCTTCTTTAACTTTAACTTTTCTTTCTCCGAAAGCACTTTTTGCTAACTTAATTTTACTTTTAATATTAATTTTTCCTAGCTCATAAGCCATAATTGCTTCATCAAAAGTAGAAAATATTGTCTCTTCTTCCTTATCAATTAAAACTGACAACCAATAAGATCCAAGAATCAAATCCTGATCTAAACTGATAACTGGTTTTCCGGTAGATGGTTTGAGAAAATTCTTACTTGATAACATTCTATTTTCCGCCTCTTCTTGAGCTTCTTTAGATAATGGTAAATGAACAGCCATCTGGTCACCATCAAAGTCAGCATTAAAAGGACTACAAACCATTGGGTGCAATCTAATAGCATTACCTTCCGTTAAAATAGGGCGGAAAGCTTGAATACTAAGTCGATGTAAAGTAGGAGCTCTATTTAATAAAACTAATTTATCTTTAACTACTTCCTCCAAACATTCCCAAACTTCGTCAATTCCTTCTTCCATCAATTTGGTAGCTCCCCTGACATTATAGGCTAATTCTCTTTCTAAAAGTTTTCTAATAACAAAAGGCTTGAATAGTTCTAAAGCCATCTTTTTAGGTAAACCAGCCTGGTCATATTTTAATTCAGGACCAACTACAATAACCGATCTTCCAGAATAATCTACCCTTTTACCTAAAAGATTCCTTCTAAACCTTCCTTGTTTTCCCTTTAAAACATCAGCTAATGATTTTAATAATCTTCTTCCTCTTCCTCTAGCTCCTCGGCCTGATCTTTTACTATTATCAAGTAAAGAATCAACAGCTTCCTGCAACATTCTTTTTTCATTTCTAACAATAACTTCCGGAGCTTTAATTTCTAAAAGATGTTTTAATCTATTATTACGATTAATAACCCTTCTATATAAATCATTTAAATCAGAAGAAGCATATCTCCCACCATTCAGCTGAACCATTGGTCTTAAACCGGGTGGCAAAACAGGTAAAATAGTCATAAACATCCATTCCGGACGAATACCTGCCTGTTTCATGGCCTGGAAAAATTTAAGTCTTTTAGTTATCTTTTTAGACTTATTCTTAGAATCAGTTTCTTCTAATTCCTTTTTTAATTCTTTAATTTTTTTAGCTAAATCAATCTTTTCACAAATTTTTCTTAAACTTTCAGCTCCTGTTCCTGCCTCAAAAATTTCTCCATACTTTAAAGAAAACTTTCTATATTCAGCCTCAGATAATATGGTTAGTCTTTCAATAGATTTAATTTCTTTCTCAGTTTTCCTTTTTACCTTTTTTAAATCTTTAAGCTCTTTCTTTAAATCAGATACATCTTCTCCTTCTTCAATTTGTTTTTCAATTTTTTCTGATTTCTTTTCAAATTCTTCTTCAACTTTTTCTAAAATGTTTTCTTTTTCTTTTTCTCGAACCTCAGTAATAATATAGGAAGAAAAATAAATAACTTTTTCCAGTTTCCTTCTTGAAGTATTTAAAACCACTCCTATTCTGGAAGGAATACCCTTTAAAAACCAAATATGAGAGACTGGAGCCGCCAATTTAATATGAGCCATTCTTTCTCTTCTCACGGAAGATTTGGTCACCTCTACTCCACATCTGTCACAAACAATTCCCTTGTAGCGAATTCTCTTGTATTTTCCACAATA
>CAYSZX010000014.1:0-13143 GCA_964435835.1 uncultured Candidatus Saccharibacteria bacterium
AAGAAAAAGAAACTAATTTAAACTTAGTAATTATTGCTTTGTTAGCTGCTTATTTTGTACAGAATATTACTGTTTTTGACGTTATTTCTAGTTATATGACTTTCTTTTTTACTTTGGCTTTTATTTATTTTTTACAAGAAAAAGATAAACCTGAAGGGGCTGAAGGAAAGATTATTGAAAATAAATTAATTAAAGGAATTATTTATTCTTTAATTTTTGTTTTTGCTGTTGTTTCTCTTTACTTTGGGAATATTCAACCGGCAAAAAGTGCTACTTATACTTTAAAAAGTATAGTTTCAAAAACTGCAGAAGGTAGAATAGATGCTTACAAAAAAGCAATAAAAATTTCAAGATTTAATATTGAAACAGATAGATATTTTGCCAATACATTAATTAGTTTTTCTCTTCAAGAAAATATTGATAAAAATCTTTTGAAAGAAGGATTACAATTATCAAAAGAAGAAATTGAAAAAGAAATTCAAAAAAATGAACTTGATTTCAGAAGTTATCTTTCCTGGGCTAAAACTTACATTGCTGGTTATAGAATAACTTCTGACGAGAAAGAATTAGAAAAAGCAGAAGAGATCTTGAGAAAGGCAATAGAATTAAGTCCTCGCAATCCGCAAGCTTATTGGCTTTTATCAGATGTAAAGTTAAAACAGGATGATTTTGAAGGGAGTATAGAATCATTGGAAGAAGCAATAGAATTAGAGCCAAGAATACTTGATTCTTACTGGTACTTAATTTCTTCTTATATAGCAAGAAAAAATTATGATGAAGTTATGGAGGTTATTGAAAAATCTGAAAAAGCAGGAGTTGAATGGGCAAAAGACTTAGAAAAAGCAGAGAGAATTCTTTATGTTTATGAGGAAATGAAAAAACCACAAGAATCTATTGATTTTTGTCGAAAAATATTAGAAAAACATCCAGAAGATGCTAAAACTTGGTTTAGAATGGCTATAGCTTTGTTTAATGTTGGTGACAGGGAGGAAGCAAAAGAAGCAGCTCAAAGAGCAATTCAAATAGATCCGAACTTAGAAGATAAAACAGGAGATGCTTTAAAAACTTTACTGCAGGAAAATTGACAGAATAGGCTTAATTTGTTATATTTAAGGTACTGAGTGAGGATCCCTTCGGGGAGACTCAGGTTAAATTGACGAAAGGCCTCTCTCGAGCGAGGCCTTTTGTTTTTGGAAAAATTCTTTTAATTTTTAAAGATTTTGTTATACTTAATCTGAGCTGGGGAGCCGCACTCAGAAATTTAACCAGGAGTCCACGTCCCCAGCTCATTAAATTAAAAAAAATGGTTGATTTAAAAATTTTAAAAGAAAAAATTCCTAACCTTCAAACTAATGTTTTACTAAAGCGTTACAGTACTTTTCGAATTGGGGGCGAGGCAAAATATTTTTTAAAAGCAAAAACAACTGAAGAATTAATTTCAGCCTTGAAAACTATAAAGGAATTTCAAATTCCTTTTTATGTTATTGGAGAAGGAAGTAAAATGTTGTTTTCTGATGATGGTTTTGATGGTTTAGTTATTAAAACTGAAAATAAGAAAATAAAGGTAGAAAATAGTAATATTTTTGCTGAAACAGGAGTTTTATCAAATAAATTAATTCAAAAAGCTAAAAAAGAAAGTTTAACTGGAGTTGAATGGTTAGCCGGGATTCCTGGTACCGTGGGAGGAGCTATTAGAGGTAATGCGGGAGCTTTTGGAGGTGAAATGGGTGATATCGTTCAAAAAGTGACAGCTTTTGATTTAGATAAGGATAAAAAAATAATTTTGGATAAGAAAGATTGTCAATTTAGTTATAGATCTAGTATTTTTAAAAAGAATCAGAATTTAATAATTCTTTCTGCTGAAATAGAATTAAAAAAGGGTGATAAAAAAGAAATAAAAGAAGAAATGGAAAAGCATTTTACTCATAGAAGAAAAAATCATCCTTTAGAATATCCATCAGTTGGCTGTATTTTCAAAAACCCTCAATATAAAGGTGAAGAAATTTCTGCCTGGAAAGTAATTGTTGAATGCGGTTTAGATGGCAAAAGAATTGGCAATGTTAAAATTTCAGAAGAGCATTCTAATTTCATTATTAATTTAGGAGGAGGTAAAGCGAAGGAAGTAAAAGAACTTATTCAGTTAATCAAAAAAACAGCCAAAGCAAAAATGAATATTGAACTAGAGGAAGAAGTCCAATATTTATAATTAAGTTGTTGATTTAATAAAAAACTCTAACTAAAAATATTAATAGTGATATTTGTATCTAAGCTCCCAAAAACTTTGAATTAATTAAACTTTTTTGACTTTTTATCTTTTTAGGTTTATAGTAAGGGTGGTTATTTAAATGTTCACATTGAAAAAGGTTATATTAAAGGAAAGGAATTGGCTTTTGATAGGCATGCCGATTTTGAAAGAAAAAGGTATGGACATAGAAAAGATTAGAGAAATAAAGAAGAAGTTTTATGAAAACCCTTCTTTCCTCATTAGATATGGGGATATTGACGTTGGGTTTTTGATAAAAGAGGAAAACGGTACTATTAAAAAGTTCTATGATAACTATAAGGAAGTATATATAAAATAATAACTAAGGCCATTTTTTTTACGGCCTTTATTTTTTTATGATATCCTTTAATATAAACAATATGTCATTCTTAAATAAGTTTTTCAAAGATTCTAACGAAAAATACTTAGAGAAAATTCAACCACTTGTTAATGAAATTAATAACCTTGAAGAAAAATTCAAGGATTTTTCTGATAAAGAATTAAAGAAAAAAACTAAAGAATTTAAAAAGAGACTAAAAGAAGGAGAAACTTTAGATAGTTTTCTGACTGAAGCTTTTGCTGTAGTTAGAGAAGCTTCAAAAAGAACCTTACAGCAAAGACATTACGATGTTCAGTTAATGGCAGGAATTGCTTTGCATCAGGGGAAGATAACTGAAATGAAAACCGGAGAAGGAAAAACCTTAGCTGCAACTCTACCTTTATATTTAAACGCCTTAGAGGGAAAGGGTTGTCATTTAGTGACTGTTAATGATTATTTAGCCAAAAGGGATATGGTTTGGATGGGGCAGATTTATGATTTTTTAGGTTTAACTGTTGGTTGTTTAAACCATCAGGCTTCTTTTCTTTATGCTAAACCAGAAGATTTTGAAAAAGAAGATACTGTCAGAGATGAAGAAGGATCTTTTAATGTAGTTGATGATTTTTTAAAACCTTGTTCTCGACAAGAAGCTTATCAGGCTGATATTACTTACGGTACTAATAATGAGTTTGGTTTTGATTATTTAAGGAATAATATGATTTATAGTTTTTCTCAATCAATTCAAAGAGATTTTAATTACTCAATTATTGATGAAATAGATTCGATTTTAATTGATGAGGCTAGAACTCCTTTAATTATTTCTGCTCCTGATCAGGAGAGTTCTAAATGGTATTCAGAATTTTCTAGAATAATTCCTCAGTTAGAAGTAAACAAGGATTATGAAGTTGATGAAAAAAAGAAAACAGTTGTTTTAACAGAAGAGGGAACTAATAGAGTAGAGAACATATTAGGTTTAGATAATATTTATGAAGAAAAAGGAGCTCGTTATCTTCATTTTTTAGAACAAGCTTTAAGAGCTCAGGCAATTAATCCTAATGATGGCAAACCACTATTTGCCAAGAATAGAGATTACGTAGTTAAAAACGGAGAAGTTATTATTATTGACGAATTTACAGGAAGATTAATGCCTGGTCGTCGCTGGTCTAAAGGTTTACATCAGGCGATAGAGGCAAAAGAAGGAGTTGAAGTTAAACCTGAATCTATTACTTTAGCTTCTATTACTTTTCAGAACTTGTTTAGGATGTATGACAAACTTGCTGGAATGACAGGAACAGCAGCTTCTTCAGCCGAAGAGTTTGATAAGGTTTATAATTTAGATGTTGTTATTATTCCAACTCACAGGCCTTTAGTTAGAAAATCCTTGGATGATAAAATTTACAAAACTAAAGAGGCAAAATTAAGAGCTGTAGTAAAAGAAATTAAGAAAAGATATAAGAAAAGACAACCTGTCTTGGTTGGAACAAGATCAGTTGAAAAAAATGAAAGATTGTCAAAATTATTAGAAAAAGAAGGAATAAAACACGAAGTTTTGAATGCTAAGAACCATGAAAGGGAAGGGCAGATAATAGCTCAGGCCGGTAAATTAAAAGCAGTGACAGTAGCTACTAATATGGCCGGAAGAGGGGTTGATATTATTTTGGGTGGTAATCCTAAAGATAAGGAAGAAGCAAAGAAGGTTAAAGAATTAGGAGGACTTTATGTTTTAGGAACTGAAAGACATGAAGCCAGAAGAATTGATAATCAGTTAAGAGGAAGAGCCGGAAGACAGGGAGATCCGGGTTCAAGCCAGTTCTTTTTATCATTAGAAGATGAATTATTAAGAATTTTCGGAGGAAGTAAAATTAAATCTATAGCTGAAAAACTTGAATTACCTGAAGATCAACCTATTGAATCTAATTTAATTTCAAAAGCCATTGAAGAAGCTCAGGCTAGAGTGGAAGGAAGGAATTTTGATATCAGAAAACATGTTTTAGAATATGATAATGTTATTAATAAACACCGGGAAGTTTTTTATAAGAAAAGAAAAGAAATACTTAAAAAAGCAAAGAAAGGAATCTTAAGTGATTATATGCTTAAATTAATGTCCCAAATAGGAGTTTCTAAAGAAGACTATAAAAAGAAAAGAAAAGAAATTGGGGAAGACAAAATAGACAGAACAGAAAAAGTTGTTTGTTTAAGAGTGATGGACATGCTTTGGATGAATCATTTAGAAAGTATGAAATACTTAAAAGATTCGGTTAGATTAAGAGCTTACGGAAAAAAAGATCCTTTAATTGAGTACAAAAAAGAAGGTTATAAGATGTTTGAAAAATTACTTGATACTATAGAATCAAGTATTGCTAAAACAATGTTAAAGGTAAGTATTCAGCCAACTAAGAAAAAAGAAAGAGTTTATAATCCTAAAACAGACAAAAAGAAAGTTGGTAGAAATGATCCCTGTCCTTGTGGTAAAATAAATCCAGAGACAGGAAACCCTATGAAATATAAAAATTGTTGTCATCCAAAATACGGCTATTAATTTATGTTTTTTATTCCTAGTGCAATTTTAATTCTCTTTTTCTTGGTATTATTTTTACCAGTATTGTTTTTATTAGGTTATCTGAATATATTAACGGCCGGGTTTGGACAATTAGGAATTTCTCCAGAAATGACTTTATTTATTTTATTTTTTATTTTGATTGGTTCTTCTGTTAATATTCCTTTAACTAAGAAAAAAACTATTTTATCAAAAGAATCTTACTTTTTTGGTATGTTTTCGAGACCAGTTATGAAGGTTCATTGTATAGCTGTTAATGTCGGAGGAGCTATTATTCCTGTTTTACTTTCTTTTTATTTTTTATTTCAAGTTTATAATAGCGGCTTTAGTATAACGAGAGTTTTAATAGCTACAGTTTTAATGACTATTGTAGCTAAGTTTTATGCTAGAGTAGTCCCTGGTAAGGGAGTGGTTTTACCTATTTTTATTCCTCCTTTATTTTCTGCCTTGTTTGCTTTTTTATTGATGTCTGAATTTGCTGCTCCTTGTGCTTTTATTTCTGGAACTTTAGGTACTTTAATTGGAGCTGATTTATTAAACTTGAAAAAAATGAGGAAATCGGGAGGTTTTCTGTCTATTGGAGGAGCAGGGGTTTTCGATGGGATTTTCTTAACAGGAATAGTCTCAGCTTTAATGTCGGGGTAAAAATTTTAAAAATTTGACAGTTTTGATGTAAGAAGTTAAAGTATTCTAATGAATGAAATTCAATTTGAGAAAATTTGTTCAAAATTGTTTTCTAATTTAAATGAAAGACAGAAATCTATCTTGTCTCGTCGTTTTGCTTTAGGGCAAAATAAAATAGAAACTCTTGAAGCAATAGGAAGGGATTTTGATATTTGCAGAGAAAGAGTTCGTCAAATAGAGAAAGCCTCCTTGAAAAAACTTGAAAAGAAAAGTGAATCTTACGAAGAAGTGTTTTCTACTTTTGCTGGTTATTTGAAAGAATTTGGCGGAGTAAGAAAAGAAAGAGCTTTATTAGAGGATTTGGGGGGTGATTACAAAAGAGAACTTAATTTTCTTTTAAATATTAGAAGTGGTTTTAAAAGAAAAAAAGAAAACGAAGATTTTTTTGCTGTTTGGACTTTAAATAATAATTATTATTCCAAAACAAAGGAAGTTATTGGTGAAATTATTAAAACTTTTGAAAATAGGGAAGAGTTAATGAGTTTTGCTGATCTTAAAGATTTAACTTCTGAAGATAAAAAAGTTTTAAAATCTTATCTTGAAATCTCAAAGAGAATTCAAGAAAACGAAGATGGATTATTCGGACTTTCTAACTGGCCTGAAATTAATCCTAAAGGTGTAAAAGATAAAGCTTATCTGGCTTTTAAAGAAGCGGGAGAACCTCTTCATTTTTCTCAAGTTTCTCAACTAATTAAAGGAAGTAATGTTCAAACTGTTCACAATGAACTGATTAAGAACGATAGATTTGTTTTAGTCGGTAGAGGAATGTATGCTTTGGCCGAATGGGGCTATAAGCCTGGAAAAGTTAAAGATGTTATTGCAAGAACAATAAAAGAGGCAGGGGGTTCTTTAGCGAAAGAAAAAATAGTTAAAAAGGTGTCAGAAAGAAGATTAGTTAAGAAAAATACTATTTTATTAAACTTAAATGACCACGATAAATTTAGAAAAAATCAAGACGGAAAATATAATATTAAAACTGCTTAAGTGCTAAATTTATTTGATGTTAATTAAAAAGGCTTTGTGAGAAGCCTTTTTTTAAAATTTTATTTATGTATAATTAAATAATAAAAACCCATATTTAAATGATGCTACCAGAGCAATTTTTTACTTATATAACATATCTGAATCGGTTTGTATTACAGCCTACAGGACAATTTTTAAGAAATTGGTGGTGGTTTTTTTTACCTTTTCTTTTAAAGGACTTTTTTCTTGAACGTTGGAAGTGGTGGAGAAAAGAAGCTTGGTTAGAAGAGGAATACAATCCTATTCTTTTAGAATTGATAATGCCTCAAGAGGTTGAAAAACCAATGAGAGCTATGGAATCAGTTTTTGCTAATGTTCATCAGGTTCTTTATAATCCGCCTGGTTCTATTTGGGAAGAATGGATTGAAGGGAAAGTACAGACTTCGATAGCTTTAGAGGTGGCTTCTATTGAAGGAGAAATACATTTTTATATTAGATTTGATGCAGGAATGAGAGATGCTGTAGAATCTGCTTTTTATTCTCAATATCCTTCTTTAGAAATTATTGAAGCGGAGGATTATACTAGAAAGATTCCTTTGAATATTCCTAATGATAAATGGGACTTATGGGGAACTGCTTATAAACTTTTTAGAGATGATGCCTATCCGATTAAAACTTATAAAGATTTTGAAACAGAAAAAGAGAGAACAGAAGAGGAAAAGATAGATCCCGTAGGTACTCTTTTGGAGTCCTTCTCAAGAGTGGGGCCAGGAGAGCAAGTTTGGATTCAAATGGTTGCTGAGCCTGTTTCTCCTCATTCTGGCTCAACATGGATAAAAGAAGCTATGGAAGAACGGGACAAGATGGCTAAAAGACCGGATAGGGTTGCTAAAACCAGGAAACCAATATTATTAGAAGCAGTTGAGTTTTTGATTAAGGGAGCGTTTGAAGAAACGAAAACAGAAGAAAAGAAAGAAACGATTCCTCCTGAAATGCGTATGACTCCTGGGGAAAAAGAAATTGTTTCTGGTATTGAAAGAAAGGCAAGTAAAGCAGGATTCGAGAGTTTTGTTAGATTTATTATCATGGGCAAAAGAGACCAATGGAATAAGGCTCATTTAAGACTTCCTTTTGTTTTCTTTAGTAATTATACAACTCAAGACATGAATGCTTTGTATCCTTTACCGGAGACTCTTACAAAAATTAAACATTCTATGTTTTTACCAATTAATTATTTGAGAGATAGAAGAAAATATTTAAGACAAAGAAGAATATTAAGAAATTATATTTCTCGAGTTAGTCCTTTTTATCCTCGATCAGGCGGAACTTTTATTCTTAATCAAGAAGAATTAGCTTCTCTTTTTCACTTTCCTTCTTGGAGAGTATCTCCTGTTCCTGCTGCTACTAGAGTTGAAAGTAAAACTAAAGCTCCACCTAAATTACCTAAAGAAGAATAATTATGGTTCAAAAAAACAGCGGAGACATAATTTATTTTGCGGAAACAACATTTCGAAGACAAAGACAGAAGGTTGGAATTAAAACCGATGATAGGCGTCGGCATGTTTATACTGTTGGAAAAACAGGAATGGGGAAGACTGAAATGTTAAAAAATATGATTATTCAGGATATTGAGGCTGGACACGGGGTAGGAGTAATTGATCCTCACGGCGAATTAGCGGAAGAAATTATAGATTTAATTCCTTCTTATAGAATTAATGATGTTGCCTACTTTAATCCAGCTGATGTAGAAAACCCTATTGCTTTTAATGTAATGGAAAGGGTTAAGAAAGGCTATCATCACTTTGTTGCTTCAGGATTAATGGATGTTTTTAAGAAAATTTGGCCGGGTGTTTGGTCTTCTCGAATGGAATACATTCTAGAGCATACTATTTTAGCTCTTTTAGAATATCCTAATTCTACTTTATTAGGAGTTAACAGAATGATGGCTGATAAAGATTTCCGAGAAAAAGTAGTGGATAATGTTGAAGATGCAGTAGTAAAATCATTTTGGATAAACGAATTTAAAAAATATTCTAAAAGATACAAATCAGAAGCAACAGCTGCTATACAGAATAAGATAGGTCAGCTTATCTCAAATCCTTTGGTTAGAAATATTGTTGGTCAGGTTTCCTCTAAAATTAACATGAGTGAAATTATTAATGAAAAGAAAATATTAATTGCTAATTTGTCTAAAGGAAGAATTGGAGAGGAAAATTCAAAGTTATTAGGAGCTCTTTTAGTTACTAAATTACAATTGGCGGCTATGAAAAGAGTAAAAATTTCAGAAGAAAAAAGAAATGATTTCTTTTTGTATGTTGATGAGTTTCAAAACTTTGCTACTCAATCATTTGCCAGTATTTTATCAGAAGCTAGGAAATATAGATTATGTTTAACTTTAGCTAACCAATATCTTGCTCAGTTAACCGAAATGACTAACGAAGGAGCTAAGAGCTACAAAGTAAGAAATGCTATTTTTGGTAATGTTGGTACTTTAATTGTTTTTAGAGTTGGAGCTGAAGATGCTGAATTTTTAGAAAAAGAATTTGAACCAGATCTTATGGCTCGAGATTTAGTTGATTTAGGGAAGTACCAGATTTATTTGAGATTAATGATTGATGGGATAACAGGAAGACCTTTTTCTGCAGAAACTTTTCCTCCTATTGAAAGAGATAGAAAATCTCATAAACAAAAAATTATTAGAATATCTAGAGAAAGATATACTACGAGCAGGAAAGTTATTAGTGATAAAATTAAGAAATGGAGTGGTTTAGTGGGGGAGGGTAAAGAAGAAAAGGAAAGTCAATTTGAAATGTATGATGCTTCTTGTTCTCGGTGTGGTAAAAAGACTAAAGTTCCGTTTAAGCCTGATGGTGTTCGTCCTGTTTATTGCCAGAAATGTTTATCTGAAGTAGAGAAAGAAGGAAAAGAAGAAAAAAAAGAAGAAAAGAAAGAAAAGAAGAAGAAAGTAAAGAAAAAGGTTAAGAAAAAAGAGCAGCCAAAAAAGGAAAAAACTAAAAAGGAACTTTCCTTGAAAGATATTGAAAAAAAGGGACCAGCTAAAAAAACAGAACACGAAAAGAAGCCGGTAGACGTTAAAGAATTAAAAAAAGTTTTAGATAAAGCTCTTAAGAAAAGAGATAAAGAATAATGAAAAAGCTTAAAGATTTTGATCTTCAAGGTAAAAATGTTTTAATTAGATGTGATTTAAATGCTCCTGTTTCTCCCGAAGGAAAGGTTTTAGATAATTTTAGAATTAAATCTGTTCTTCCGACCATTAGGTATCTGATTAAGGAAAAGGCAAGAGTTATTTTAATTGCTCATTTAGAAAAAAGAGATAAAACTTATAGTTTAAAGCACCTCATTAATGAACTTGAAGAGTTGCTAGACCAGAAGGTTTTCTTTTTTTCTGATTATTTAAAAAAGAGAGCTAGAAAAACAATAGAAGAAAAAGTTGATTTTGGAGAGGTTGTTTTACTGGAAAATCTTAGATTTCATAAAGGAGAAAAAAAGAATAGCGATAGTTTTGCTAAAAAGCTTGCTAGCCTAGGAGATGTTTTTGCAAATAATGCCTTTTCTGTTTGTCACAGACCCCATGCTTCAATAATAGGAATTCCAAAATATTTGTCTTCAACAGTTGGATTTTTATTTCAAAAAGAATTAGAAAATCTCAATAAATTATTAGAAAACCCTGAACGTCCTTTTGTCGTTATTATTGGCGGGGTAAAAATTAAAACAAAAGGAAAAGCAGTTTTAAATAGTTTGAGAATTGCTGATTTTGTTTTAGTGGGAAGCAAAATACAAGAACATATCTTTTCTCAAAAAGGTATTTTGGAAAATAGAGATTTGCCAGTTTTTGACTTTTTAGACAAAATTGATTTAGATGATGAAAAGGTTGTTTTTCCTAAAGATGGAGTTTTTGCCTCCCAAAAAACAAGAAATAATTTAAGAAAAGCTCCAATAAAAGACTTAAAAGAAAATGAAGATTTTTTAGATATTGGTCCTGAGTCTATTCGAGAATTTAAAAAGAAAATTAAATCTGCCAAAACAATTTTATGGAGTGGGCCAGTTGGTATGTTTGAGGATGAAAGGTTTGATGACGGGACAAAAGCAATTGTTAAAGCTATTTTGAAAAACGAACCTTCTTTCAGTGTGGCGGGAGGAGGAGAAACAATTTCTTTTATTAGAAAATATGATTTAAAAGAGGGTTTTGATTTTTTATCTACTGGAGGTGGTGCAATGTTGAGATTATTAGATAAAAAACCATTACCTGGTATTAAAGCTTTAAAATATGGAAATTAAAAACATAGAAAAAGTAAATTCAAGGATTCTAAAAGCTATTGAAAATAAAGAAAAAATTATTCTTTACGGAGATCCTGATTTAGATGGGGCGGTTTCGGTTATTATTTTAAAAGAATCAATTCAGACTTTGGGCGGAGAAGTTACTGATATTTATTTTCCAAATCGGGTAAAGGAAGGACACGGTATAACTATGAAAGCTTTGGAGGAGCTAAAAGAACTTACTCCAGCTCTTTTAATTTCTGTGGATTGTGGAATTGGGAATGTGAAAGAGGTTGAAAAAGCAAAAAAATTAGGATTTGATGTGATAATTATAGATCATCATAAGGTTTTAGATGAAATACCGGACGCTGATATCATAGTAGATCCAAAGCAACCGGGTGATATGTCCCCTTTTAAGGGCTATGCAGCAGCCGGGGTTGTTTTCAAGCTTTCTAAATTATTACTGAAAGATAAAATGAGTGCCAGCTTAAAAGCTAATTTTTTAGAAATGACAGCTTTAGCTAGTATTGCTGATATGGTTCCTCAAGTTGATGAAAATAAAGTTTTTATTGAGAGAGGTCTAGACTCTATAGAAGATTCCTGGCGACCAGGCATTAAAGCTTTTTTTGAAATGGGATTTTTAGATGATAAAGAAGATTTTCATAAAAAGATTTCTGAAATGGTTTCTATTTTAAATATTCAGGTTAATAAGGATAATGCTCCGGCTTGTTTTAAGGTTTTAACTACTACTTCTGACGAAGAACTTGAACCACTAATCAGGGAGCTAAAAAGAACCTATAAAAATAAGAATAAAAATATTACTGAACTTGTTAAGGAAATAGAAGAAGTTGTTGATGGCAGTAAAGATCCTCTTATTTTTGAGGGTGGAGAAGAATTTGACTATATGCTAATCCCAGGAGCAGCTTCTATTCTTTGTAATACTTTTGAAAAAATAACTTTTCTTTATAAAAAAATGGAAGGAGAATCTTTAGGGACAGTTAGATCTCCAGCTGGTATCGATAGTGTTGATTTAATGAAGAACTGTAAAGATCTCTTAATAACTTTTGGGGGACATCCTCGAGCCTCAGGTTTTCGAATTAAAAATGAAAACTTGGAGAAGTTTAAGAACTGCCTTATTAAAAATTTATGAAAAAAGTAATCATTTATACTGACGGCGGAGCCAGGGGAAATCCTGGTCCGGCTGGAGCTGGAGTAGTCTTTTGTAACGAAAAAGGAAAAATTTTCAAGAAACATTCTAAATATTTGGGCGATAAATTAACTAATAATGAAGCAGAATATCTAGCTGTTATCTTGGCTTTAAAAAGCTTTAAAAGGTTTTTTAGTTCTAAAATTGCTAAAGTTAGCAGGGTTTGGCTGAAATCTGATTCTCAATTGTTAGTTAATCAGATGCAGGGGAATTACAAGGTAAAAGATGAGAAAATCCAGAAGTTGTTTCTTCAAGTTTGGAACCTAACAACAGAATTTCAGGAAGTTAACTTTAGGTTTATTAACAGAGAGAAAAATAAAGAAGCAGATAGGTTAGTTAATGAAGCTATAGATAATCATCAGAAAACGAACAATAAGTTATTGTAATTAAAAAGCCCACTAAAAGTGGGTTTTTCAATTTTAACGAATCTATAAGCCGAATTCTGTCCATCAAAGATGGGGTGATCATTTATCTGGCTTTTAAATTACTTTAAAAGTCATGCGAACTACTTATCTTCCAATAAAATGATTTGCCTCAGATTTATTGGAATTTGTTCTTGCACCCAATAAGGATTTGGCCGTTTCACCTTTAAAGTTACCTTTAAAGCTTATCCCCGGAGGGATACTAATGTTTTTTCAAACATTTAGCGTCTCTGCTCGCACCTCTATCTTGTTAAGATCGACGGCTGTTAGCCGCTATTTTTTTAACTTTCTAATGAAAGTGGGTGTTCGGACTTTCCTCTCTTCTAAATAAATTAGAAAAGCGATCACCTGATTCATTAAGTGTTTTTATTATATCATTGGAACCCCTTTTGTCAAACTTAGAAGAATAAGGTAATATTACCTAAAAGTGAAAAATAAAAATGTTGAAAT
>CAYSZX010000015.1:0-5028 GCA_964435835.1 uncultured Candidatus Saccharibacteria bacterium
TTATAAATAATCCTGCTGCTTTTCGAGTGGTGGGAGATTCTGTTATATTGTTGAAAATAACGTTTTTTAGAATACTTGAAGTATTTTGTAGCCAAACTCCTCTTAATAGGGCATGAGTTATAGTTGCGTTTTCTATACGAACATTACCTTGCTCTATATGAAGAGGAGAAAGTAATGAATCATCTGTGAAGGACGCAGAGTCAGGAAACAATCTTCCCCCGTATTTAACAATTATATTATTAAGATGGGAATTTTCGCTGTTTTGGAAGTAAATTTGTTCCCAATCTCCAGGTTCTCCTATTGAAGGGCCGTCTTGATTAGTGTCTCCTCCGTATTCATCATCCCTCCAAGAAGTAAAAACAATACTTTTATTGCTTTTCGGAGTTTCCATATCACCCCGAACTGTTATTTGACGATTTTTCTCTAATTTTATAATAACCCCTTCTTCAATTTTTAGTTTTTTATTAGTTGGTATTGTTAAATCTTTTTGAACTAGATAAGGATCATATTGTTTTGTTAAAGTAATCTCCGTAATATTATCATCAAAAGTTATTTCTGTTAGGGGGGTTGGAGAAAAAGAAATAGAGTTTTGTTGTTTTGGGGTTCCATTTATATTATTTTCTTTAATATCGAGCCCATTTTTGATAATGAGATTATTTGTTTCCCATTCATTTGTGAGACTTTTTCTTTCCATAGTTCTATACTGAGGGCTAGCTATGCCTGCAAGCCACCCTTCCGAACAATCAACCCTATCAATTAATTGATTGTTATTGTCTCGTAATTCTATTTTTTCTCCTTCATTATTTAAAGACGAACTAAAACTTGTTGTTAAATCGGCAGGGATGTTAGTTGTCTGATTGTCCGTTCTTTCTATTAGGTAATAAGAATTAGCCTTAATAATTGTAGTACTAGCTGTGGAAGTGGAGAATTCAATTGAAGTGCCTTCCCAGCTTAAGCTCCATCCATTTAAATCTATATCTGAATTTGTTGCATTATATAGTTCGATCCATTCATCGGCACTATTTGCTTTTGTTCCCATCCAAGCTATCTCATTTATTAAAACAGTGGCAGCCGGTTTTTCTTTAGCAACATTAACAGTCGTTGTGGCTGTACTCGTTGCTCCGTCTTTGTTTGTAGTAAGCAAGGTAACAAGAAAATTGTCTGGAGAAGTATATAAGTAAGTTGTTGTGGCCTGATTTGTATTTGTTGTGTTTCCATCTCCAAAATTCCAGCTATAATTTATAATTTCTGATGTGCTGGAGGAAGAACTGGCGTTGAAAAAGATTTCCTCTTTTTCATACGGATTCTGTGGGTTGTATGAGAATGAGGCAAAAATTTGGTTTTCTTGTTTTTCTTCTTCTTTTTCTTTGTTTTCTCTCTCAACAATGTTCTTTTCTCCGGGAGTTGGATATTGAAGAGCAAAGTCTTGAGAATTATTGTCTGTATCGATGTAAGATTCGGTACTTGTTGAGTACTTTCTGCTTAAACTTTGTTCTCCAGATGGATTTTCTGTAAAAACATGATTTTCTACAAAAGGATTTGTGCTTGTGGCCCATCCAACAGCGTCAACAATATTATCTTTGGTGTCAAAAAGAGCAATACTATTATTAGAAGCTATTGTTGAAGTTCTTGTTGCATTAGCTTCTATTTCTTTAAAATTTGAATTAGCCCAGATAAGGTGATCTTTTGGAGGAATAGTTTCATTATTAGAGAAGAGAATAATAGAAGACTCTGTTCCATTGCTATTTCTTTTTTTGATCTGATAACCATTAAGGTCTACTGTAGAAGAGGAATTGTTATAAATCTCAATAAAGTCATTAGTTGTGCTTGAAGCGTTTTCTATTTGTACTTCAGTAATTAGCATTCTTAAAGATTGAGTTTTTTCAGCAACATTAATAGTTGTAGTTGCTGTATTTGTTGCTCCGTTATTGTTTGTAACAAGTAAGGTAATAAGAAAATCTCCTGAAGAACTAAAAGAATGAGTAGTTGTGGCTTGACTTGTGGTTGTTGAATAATTATTACCGAAAGACCATTCATAATTTATAATTTCTGATGTGCTAGAGGAAGAACTGGCGTTGAAGAAGATTTCCTGATTATTAGTTGGTTTTTTAGGACCGTACGTGAAAGAAGCGTTAATTTTACTTTCTTTTACCACATTGATAGTTGTTGTGGCCGTACTTATTACTCCATTGTCATCCGTGACAATAAGTGAGATGGGGAAATTATCTTGGGAATTAAAAGAATATGTTGTTGTAGCTTGATTTGTAGTTGTTGAATTCCCATCTCCAAAGTCCCAATTATAATCTATGATTTCTGATGTACTAGAAGAAGAGCTTGCATTAAATAAAATTTCTTTATCTTTGGTTGGGTTTTGAGGGCTGTAAGTGAAAGAAGCAGTAATTTTATTCTCAATAATATCTTTTTGGTTGGATTCTTCGCTTTCTATTATTTCTTCTTTGTTTTTTGCTCCTGGACTAGGGTTTTGAATGTAAAAATCTTCATAATTATTATCTGTATCAACATAAGATTCAGTTGTTGTTGAATATGTTCTGTTTAGACTAGATCCTGCAGGAGGATTTAAAGCAGGCGTTGTTTCGGCTGGCAATTCTTCAAATTCGATTAAATCTGTTCTAAAACCAACCATGTCTATAATATCAGAGTCGTTAGGATCTTTAACTTTTTCTTGATTTCTTACTAAGTAAATTGTGTTGTTTTGTGCCAATTCGAAACTTTTATGAGTCATATTGGCTAAATTTAGTGGATTTTGGTTAGTACTATCAGCATTAAGAATCAAGAAATATCCCTTGGCTGGTATTTTATTCTCTTTTTCAAAATTCTTCTTGTAAATAGTGTCACCAGCAGCATAGGATTTTTGAATTGAGTATTGAGAAAGATTAACTTCTTCGGGATTAGGATTGTAAATTTCGATAAAATCATCCTTTGTACTTGAAGCAGTTTCTATTTGTACTTCAGTGATTAGTATTTTAAATAGTTTTATTGTTTCTTTTTCTTCACTTTTTTCTATTTTTTCTTCTTTTTGCGAAGAAGAGCTTCCTCCGGAACTGGAAGGAGGCCGATATCCACTTGAATTATCTTTTTTTGGAGTTCCTTCAGTTTTATCACTAGTTTGCCATCCTAGATCACTTTTTCTTTCCATTGTTCGTTTAGAAGAATTATTTCCTTCTATCCAATCAGGAGAAGCTGAAACTTTATCTTGAAGTTCACAATCTTTATTAAAAAGGTATAAAGCTTCGTTTGAATTTTTGAGGGGGCCTGTGTATAAAATGTCTGCTTCTATGTTTTCTACTGAATTATCATCTGTTCTTTCTAAAAGAACAAAGTTATTTGGCTGGAGGATAATATCATTTTCAATAATAATCTTTATTTTTTCTTCTTTGTTTATTATCTGCCACTTATTAAGATTGATTTCTTTGTTAGAAATATTCTTTAGCTCAATCCATTCGTTATAGCCTGACTTTTTTGTTCCCATCCAGGCTATTTCATTTAAAATAACCTTGTTTTGTTTAGGAGAGTTATTAGATGATATTTTGCAAAATGTTGTTTTCTCTGTCTTTTTTTCTTCTATTTCTTCTGTTTTCTCTATTTCTTTTTCTATTTCTTCTGTTTTCTCTATTTTTTCTACTTTTTCTTGATTTTTATCTTGAGCGATATTCTTTTTTGCCAATTCTACAGTTGTTTTCTTTCTTTTTTCTACTAAAGCCATTACTTTTTGTTCTAAAATGTCGACTTTTTCAATAATTTCATCGAATATTTCTTGTTCTTCCTCGGGTGTCATTTCTTGATTTTCCTTTTTATTTGTTACTTCTTCATCTTTTTCTACTTTTTCTATTATTTTTCCCGGATTTTTATTTGTTTCTTCTTGAATTTCTTTATTATTTTCTGTTTTTTTAATCACTTCAACGCTTTTATCTATATTTTTTTCTAATTGAGAAGACAAAGCTTGGTCTGCTCTTTGTTTAATTTTTTTACTGGAAATAGTGGCTTGGGAGTCTTGTTTCTTGTTTTGGGCAAGTTTGGCGGCTTTTTCTTGAACTATTTCCGTTGCTCTTTGGGCTAAACCATTAACATTTCCTTTTATCTTTTTTACTTCTTCTTTTATATTTTCTATGACTAATTTAGTTTTGTTTTGAAAAGTGGGTTGGTTTTGTTCTTTTTCAATTAAATTATATTTATTTAAAGCATAAGTAAGATCATTCCTTAAACCTTCTTTTATTTTTTCTTTGTAATTTTCATCTACTCCTTTTATTGAAACATGAGGCCCCCATTCATTGTAGAGAAGGGAGAATTGGTTTTCTAGTTCTTTGTTATTTTCTGCTTTTGAAGAGAAACTCCAAGAAGGCTTTTTAGCTGCCCAATTCATTACTAATTTTGCATCTTCCCAAGCTGAATTATGAGTTTCTCCTCCATTTCTTGCATCGAAATAGACCCATAAGCCATCATAAACTTTCATCATTTTTATGTTTTCAAACGCTATAAAGATATTAATTATCTTATCAGTTATCTGAAATGTACTTAAAGCCATTGCTGTTGTTGGTTCAGTAATACTACCTGAAGTTAAAATAGTTTGTATGTCGTAACTTAAATTGACGCAATGATCAACTATATTAAGCCTTTCATCTAAAATCTTATTAAAATATTCTCGAGCTTCTATTTTGTATCTTTGTGACATTACTAAATCAATTAATTCCATCTCATTTAGTGCGCTTATAGTAAGAATCCCATAAGTAATATCAGAAGTTGATTTTTCTAGTTTTACTGCTGTATTTAAAAATTTCTTAAATTCTCCTTCGGGTAAAGTAGCCATTATTACCGATTTTCTAATATCTATAGAAGTTTTAATTTTTTCTATGTAATTTTTAATGTCTATTTTTTCAGCTAAAGAGTTATTAACAGGTAAAAAAATAGCGATTACAAAAAAAGTAATTGCTAACATTATTGTATTTTTTGAAAGTTTTTTCTTCACCATTTTCCGTTTAATATAATTTCCTCTATAAATTCTGGTGAGCC
>CAYSZX010000015.1:5128-11972 GCA_964435835.1 uncultured Candidatus Saccharibacteria bacterium
ATATTCAACATATTTTATCCCCTCCCATTCTTCAGGAGCTTTAAAGCTATAATTATCTATTTTATTAGTTATTTTATAGCCTCCCATTAAATTTTTAACTACTTTTATTCCTTCGGGGAGTTCATTATTGATATTGATTAATTCTTCTTGTTGTTTTTCCCAAAATAAAAAGAGACCGACTGCGATTAAGGTTAAAATTACAAGAAAAATGATTACTTTTTTTGTATTATTCATTATTTATAGATTATTTTTTTACTTTTTTTAAATTATTAATAAATTTACCATTCTCCCTTGTTAATAACTTCTTTAATGAATTCTTTTGATTCACAGGTAATTAGATAAATATAATCTTTGTTTTGAAAAAAAGAGGCGTCTATTCCCATTAAACCATTAATCTTTTCTCCGCTAACTATTTCTTTTCCGTTTAATTTTTCTTCTGATAAGCTACCATTTAGTTCAAAAGCTTCAAAAAATGAACTAGCCTGATTTAAAAGACTTACATCTGGCTTGTTTTTGAATTTAACAACGGCGATTACTTTACCTTGAGGAGCTTCTCCTTTTACATTAACACTGGAAAAGGTATAGCCTTTGCTTTCTCTTTGAGGCATGTATTTTATCTCTTCTATATTTTTCCATTTTCTTGGAACTTCAAAAGTAAAATTATCTATTTCATTAATTATCTTGAAATTTGAAATTATTCCTTTTGTTATTCTAATTCCTTCCGGAAGATCCTTGTTTAGTTCTTTAATTTCCTGCTGGTCTTTCCAATAAGAAAAACCAATTAAGATAAAAATAAATAAAACAACTAAACTAATTATCTTCTTAGTTTTTGACATAGTATTATTTTATTATAAAAGGCATTATTTTTCCAATTTTAAAAGAAGTGTGGAAAACTTGACTTTTAGTTTTTAATTAACTAAAGTTAGATCATAAGTAATTTAAAATTAAAAAGAGGGAAAAAAATTGGATAAAAAATGGCTGAACAACGTGATTGAATTTTTTGAGGAAGCTGCAGAGAAGCACAATTTAGACATCACCGTAAAATTAGAAATCTTGTTTTTAGGAAAGGAAGGCCAAGCTTTTGTTTTAAAGGGAAAGACAACGGCGATAGAAAAAGAAGGAAAGAAAATAGACGAATTTTTTTGAAACTCAAAAAACTTCAAAAATTAAAAAATTACATGCACTCAAAAGAGTGCTTTTTTTCTTGAGCCTGTGGAAAACTTCTTTTTTTGAAGTTTTGGTTAAAAAATTTATAATATTTATAGTGATAAAGTAAAAATGGAAAAAAGAGGAGAGCTTCTTGGCAAAATGTGCGATCGCCTCGCCCTGAAAAGGATAAGACAGGTAAAAAATGATAAAATTGAAAAGGCAGTTATTTATTTTGCTCATTTTTCCAATTTTTGCCTGAAGTTTTTACGTAAAAAGTATCCAGAAATTTCTTTTAAAAGAAAGAATAAGGGCAGAGCAGTGAAAATCGAAAAAAAGTAAAAAACACTCTAAGAGAGTGTTATTTTTTTATTGGATGTTAATAACCTCAATTTCAAAAATTAAAGTTGAATTAGGAGGAATTATTGGCTCTCTTCCTTCTTTTCCGTAAGCTAAACTAGAAGAAATAGTTAATTTTCTTTTTTCTCCTACTTTTACATTTAACATTCCTTTATCCCAACCTTCAATTACTTGACCTATTCCTAAAGTAAAAACAAAGGGGTTGTCTCTGTCGAAACTAGAATCAAATTTAGTTCCGTCTTCTAGCCAACCAGTGTAGTGAACAGTTAATTTGTCTCCTTTTTGAGCTGGATCTCCTGTTCCTTCTTGTAAAACTTCTATTTTTAAATTCTTTTCTTCTGAATTATTTTGTTCCATATATTTATTATAAAGGAAATAAGAAATAGTAATAACTAATATTATAATTACAAAAATTGATATCTTGTTCATGTTTTTAAACTTTAACATATTATTAATTTTATTATAAAAGTAATTATTTTTCCAATTGTTTGATAGACTGTGGAAAACTTTATCTTTTTGAATTAAAATGTTACAAGAGTAAAAGAACATTAAAAGGAGGTGGAAAGAAAAAATGAAAGCATGTAAATATCAAAGTCTAAGATTAAGAATCCTCTCCCTAGAAACCAATCAAAGTTCCTTTGCAGAGGATATTGGCCCAATAAAGGACGTAGTGGATCTTTATACGCTTCGAAGAGAATTTTCAGAACTTATATTCCTTGAAGTAGAGGATGGAGGCGAAAAAAAGATAATTGTCTTTAAGGGAAAGAGAAATAAAGATTAAAAATATAGAAGAGTTCTTTTAATAAAAACTGTGGAAAACTTGACTTTCTAGAATATATTAAAAATATCGAAATTAAAAAAGGAGGTGTAAAGATAAAATGAGTGAGATGGTTAGACTTATACGAAACGACCTAATGAACCTAAAATTTTTGGGGCCAGGCGCTTACTATTGCCCCAATAAGGAAGAAATAAAAAGCGAGATTAAGCTTTTTAAAAAGTTCCATCCCCTTCTTGAGTTTCAAGAAAAAGGGGATTATATTTTAGTGACTCCAAAAAAATAAAACAAGAAAAAAATAAATACTGTGTCCTAAAAAATAAAGGGCACTATTTTTTTAACAAAAATTCTTTGACCTACTGACTTGTTTTTGTTAGAATTCATTAAACATCTTAAATAAATATATTTAAGATACCTTTTTATATTTTATGAATGACTTTAATATTAGTAAGAATTACTTGCTTCAAATCACAAATGAATTATATCGCATAACCTTACTTTTTCCTAAAAAGGAGCCTTTGCGATACAAGATGAGAGAATTAGGAAATGAGATTTTAGCTAATTTTGTTGACTTATCTAAAGAAGAAGATCGAATGAGAAAAATCAGTTTAGCTGAACAATCAAGTAAACAGATAGAAGTTCTTGAAGGATTTCTTGATGTGGCTAGATCTCAAAACTGGGTAAGAATTTCTGATTTATTAAGTTTACAGGAAGAATACGATGATTTAAAAGATAATTTATTGAGTGTTAACAATAATTTAAAAAAGAAAAAGAAACAAAAGGTTGTGAAAGCTTCTACTCCTAAAGTTCAAAAAACCCAAAAAGTCCAAAAAGAGCCAGAACCTCAAGAAGAAATATCTTTATCTGAAAGACAAAAGAAAATATTAAAAATCTTGAAAAAGAAAGAAAGAGCTCAGGTTCATGAAATGAAAAATTATTTTCCCGATACAAGTAAAAGAACAATCAGAAGAGATTTAAAAGAATTACTAGAAAATGCTCTGATCAAAAGAAAAGGACAAAGAAGTAATACTTTTTACGAAATGAAAAGCGCTTGACCCCCCCATGACAAGGTAGGACAAGGGTAATGACATAGGACAAGGTAGGACAAAAGACAAAAATACTTAGGACAAGTTAAAATGACTGGTAGGACAAAGCTTAAAATATTAAAAATTTAAAAGAATAAAGCCTTATTAACTAAATAATTTAAATGTCAAAGAAAAGAAAAGAATTTAGCAAAATTTACGATCAGAAGATTGACAAAATTTATAGGTTTGTTTTCTTAAAGGTAAGTTCTAAAGCTAAAGCAGAGGATATAACCTCTGAAACTTTTTCAAAGGCTTGGGAGGTTTTTAAAAATAATAATAAAGAAATAAGAAATGTTAATGCTTTTCTTTATCGAATAGCTAAGAATTTAGTTATTGATTATTATAGACATCAAGGTCAAGCTGTGACCGTCCCTGCCGATGACCTACCTCTTATTGACCATGACCAGGACATAGAACAAGAAGCTATTGATAGTTCGGACATGAGGAAGGTTAGAAAAGCTATGACTACTTTAAACCAAGATTATCAAAACGCTATCATTTGGTATTATTTAGATGATTTACCTGTTTCTAAAGTTGCTGACCTATTAGGAAGAACGGAAGGAGCAACTAGGGTTTTAATTCACAGAGCTTTATACTCTTTAAAGGATAAAATACAAAAGAGTTAAATGAAAATTAAATTGCATTTTAGTGAATCTGACTTAATAAAACCTCACATTTTAGATTTTTCTCGAAATATTAATGCTTTTTCCCGACTTAATAAAAGAGGAGGAAATAATATTGATTTGAGTCAATTGAAATGGGTTTTTCCTCTAGATATTTTACCCATTGCTTCTTTGTTATTTAAGTTTAAAAATAAAAACTATAAGTTTAATGTCCAAAAACCTCTTGATTCTGAAGTAGCTTCTTATTTGAGAACTATTAAATTTTTTGAAGGAGTACACTCTTACTCTTCTCTTAAAAATAAAAGCTATATTCCAATAGTCTCCCTTCTTAATAGCTCTAATACTGTTAGAGATAGGGAAAAAGTCTTATCTTGCTTAATAGATCTTTTATTAGGGAAGATAAACTCAAAAAGAAGCTTAGCTAATGTTTTAGGATATGCTTTGTCAGAGATCTTTGATAATATTTGGGAGCATTCTGCGACAAGATATGGGTGGTTTTTAGCCCAGTATTATAAAAACAAAAAATATGCTGATATTTGCTTTCTTGATAATGGAGTTTCAATAAAGGGGGCTTATAATAAACAAAAAATCAGAGTTACCAAAGACTCTGAAGCTATACAATTAGCCTTAAAGGGTAGATCCACTAAAAAAGAAGGAAGAGGGTTTGGATTAAGAACAACTAGAAAACTTGTTACTAAATCTCCTTTAGAAGGCAAATTTTTAATTATATCGGGTCAGGCCGGTTATTTTTCGGACAAAAAGAACGAAACCTTTTTTACTCTTAATTGTACTTGGGGAGGAACTATTGTTTTGTTAAGAATTAACAAAACAAGAAAGAAGATAGATTATACTAAGTATGTTGAATAAAGTTTGTGATTTGCTATAATTAAATCATAATTTAAGGCAAAAAATGAAAGAAAAGACTATAAAAATTGAACTTAAAAAGCTAATTGACAAAAACCTTACTACTCGTAAGGCTATTCAGTTAGTTCAAAATGAGCTGAAGAAAAGAGATGATTTGCTTGTCAAATTAGATTTTAAGGGCATAAAATTTGCTTCTCGATCTTTTATTGATGAACTTTATGATTTAAAAAGAAAATTATCTAGAAATAAGATTAGATTTGCCTTTATTAATGTTAATAAAAATGTGAAAGATATGTTTAATATAGTTCAAAATCAAAGAGCTGAACCTAAAAGGAAAAAATCTTTGCAGGCAAATTTAAAAGTTGAAAAGCTAGAATCTTTAGCTTGTCGGTTTTAATTGAGAATACAGTTAAATAGCCAAAAGTGAGTTATGTTATAACTCACTTTTAATTATAATCTTGTAAAAAGGGGTGTAACAAAGCTCCATCTCATACGTCATAATATAGTAGAAGGGAAAAATATGAACGAAGAAAAATTAGTCAACAAAATAAAGCAATTAAAGACAATCACTCCGGAAAGTGATTGGGTTTTGGCTAATAAGAAGCAATTATTAGGAGAAGAAAGAACTTTAGATTGGTCATTATTTGTAAAGCCTGCTTTAGTTGGAGCTTCTGCTTTTGCTATTTTTCTTGCTTTTAATCTTTCCGAGGATGCTTTACCAGGAGAAATATTATTTACCTTTAAAAAGATTTCCGAACAAAAAGATGCTATAATGTCTCTGGAAGAGGAAAGACCTATTCACAGTTTAGAATTGGCTAATAAAAGATTAGAAGATTTATACCTTATTACTGAAAGAAATGAAATTGATAAAATATCTCCTGCCTTAAATGAGTTTCAAGATGAAATAGAAGAAGCAACCAAGGAAATTTCAAAGGTTGTTGTTACTGATAAAAAAATCAATGAAGATTTTTTTGTAAAAGCTGAAAAATTGAAAGAAACTAAAAAGAAAGTTGAGAAAGTTTTAGCTTCTGAATTGGGAGGAGAAAAATATGATGAGTATGAAATATGGATAGCCAGAGCTAAGATAAAAGATGCGGAAGATTATATTGAACAATTAAGACTGGTTGATTTAAGCGAGGAAGATAATCAAAAATTAGATGAAATGAAATTAGATTTAGAAAAAGCAAAAGGATATTTAAGTGAAGAAAAATATAATTCTGCTTATCAGATAATTGATGAGGTTTATAGTGAAATATCAAATATGAGTAAAGAAAAATTAAATAAATAATGGAAGATCGCACGCTTTAATAAATAAACAAGCGAACCCCAATTACTAGGGGATAAAAAATTGTCTTCTAGTAATTGGGGTTAAAGGTCGACGCGATCATGAAAAATTGATTATTAAAATAAGTCGAAAATTACAAAATTACAATTATGTCTAATAAATTAAAAAAAGGTTTAGTAACCGTTACTACCTTTGCCGTATTGGGCGGGTTAGCATTTGGAGGTGGCGTTAATGCTGTTACCCAGGCTGAATACGATGCTCTTCTGGAAAGAATTGACACTCTTATGGCTGTTATTGAAAGCCTAGGAGGAGAAATTCCTGAAGAAGACGAAACAGTAGGTGGTGGCGATTACGGATGTGAAATTTCCAGTTTTGACCGCGCTCTTGCTCAAGGGATGTCCGGAGATGATGTTGAATGTTTGCAAAAAATATTGAACTCAGACTCTGATACCCAGGTAGCAGAAAGTGGCGTTGGTTCATCTGGAGAAGAAACTGATTACTTTGGTTCTTTAACTAAGGCCGCAGTAATTAAGTTTCAAGAAAAGTATGCTTCTGACATTCTTGCTACTTACGGATTAACCGAAGGTACAGGATACGTTGGTTCAACAACAAGAGATAAATTAAATGAAATGTTATCTGCTGATGTTGATGACGACGAACCTGTTGATGATGACGAACCTGTTGATGACGACGAACCTGTTGATGA
>CAYSZX010000016.1:0-11571 GCA_964435835.1 uncultured Candidatus Saccharibacteria bacterium
GTGCCCTAAAGTATTCTCCTATCGTGGATTTGTATGTCTGGGCAGGAGTGTTTTTATTGTTTTTGCTGGCTTGAGAATAATAAGGATCAAATTAAAGAATCAGTTAATCTTGACTCGTCTGAATTTTTTAGATAATATATGAATATGCGTTCATACAATTGTCTTCAATTTAATAAGAAAGAATCAAAAAAGATAGAGAAGACCTCTTCTCTATTGAAGCTACTTTCTGAAAAAAACAGATTAAGAATAATTTGTATTTTAAGAAAAAAAGAACGCTGTGTTTGTGAAATTAAGGACAGTTTTAATATTAGTCAAAGTTTAACCTCTCATCATTTAAGTGATTTACAAAAAGCAGGCTTAGTCGATAGCCGTCGAGAGGGACGTCGAAAATACTATTCTCTTACTAAAAAAGGAAAAGAGATTAGCGATTTAATTATTAATCTTTAAATAAAAATAATTATGAAAATTCAAGTTTTAGGTTCCGGTTGTCCAACCTGTAAAAAATTATTAGGACTTACTGAAAAAGCAGTTCAAGAATTAAATATTAATGGAAAGGTTGAATATTTAACTGGTAAAAAAGGAGTTGAAAGAATTACAGAACTAGGAATAATGTCTGCACCGGTTTTAGTTATTAATAATGAGCCAGTTTTAACAGGTCTTCCTGATGATGTTGAAAAAATCAAAGAACTTATTCAAGAAGCAGAAGAAAAATAAATTATGAAAAAGATAATCGAAACTATTAAAAAGAATTGGGTTGTTGGCTTATTGGGTGGAGCCTATTTAATTATTTATTTGTGGCAGAATCAAATTAGTAGTTTTTTGGCTTCCAATACAACTCAAAAATTAATAGGGAAAGCTATTTATCAGGGCTGGTTAGGACTAGTTGATTATCTTTCTGCTCATGTTCTCTTTTGCTTAGTTCCTGCTTTTTTCTTGTCGGGAGCATTTAGTGTCCTAATCCCCCAAAAAAGCATATTTAAATACATGGGTAGTAAATCTAACAAAATTATTGCCTATGCATTCGCCGCAATAAGCGGGTTGATTTTAGAAGTTTGTAGTTGTACGATATTACCATTGTTTGCGGGTATTTGGACAAAGGGAGCTGGTTTTGGTCCAGCCATAACATTCCTATTCTCTGGACCAGGTGTTACCTTACTTGCAACACCCCTGACAGCTTCTGTTATAGGACCTTCTTTTGCGGTGATTAAACTGATACTTTCCATAATTATAGCTATTTTAATTGGTGTTATAATGGAAGCAATGTTTGGTGCGGGTACAGACAAGAATAGCTTTGCAAAGACATTTGAGAATAATGTCAAAAAGAAGGTAAGAAAAAAATATCAGTCAGTATTATTCTTTATTTTTCTAACCTCGCTGGTTATTATAGGTACAACAAACATACAAAGTGATATCAAATACACTTTACTGACGATATCTACAATAATAACAATAATTTTAGCTTTAAAATATTACTCGAAAGAAGAGAATATGGCATGGATGAAAGAAACGTTCAGATTCTTTAAAATGATATTTCCTGTGTTGTTAGTCGGTGTTTTTTTAGCAGGAGCTATTACATCATTAATTCCTCCTGAGGCTTTACAACCACATGTTGGTAAAAATACATTATCCGCTAATCTTTTCGCTGTTCTTTTTGGACTGATTGCCTACTTTCCAACATTAGTTGAGGTTCCAGTAGCTAAAACATTTATGGATCTAGGAATGCACGGCGGGCCTTTAATGGCTTATTTAATAGCAGATCCAGTTGTATCCCTTCAAACTTTTGTAGTCGTTAATAAGATAATTAAGCCCAAAAAAACAATAACCTATGCCTTTTTAATTATTTTATTTAGTACTTTATCTGGCTTAATTTACGGATTATTTTAATGAAAAATAAAAATTTAAAATTTAATAAATTTCATGGCGTGGATCGAGAAAAGATCCAATGGAATCCAGAAATAGACGAATCAAAATGTATTGGTTGTGGTTTATGTGTTACTACTTGTGGTAAAGGTGTTTATAAATTTGATTATAAAAATAAAAAAGCAAAAGTAGCTAATCCAAATAATTGTATGGTTGCTTGTCAAACTTGTGCTAACTTGTGTCCGGTTAAAGCGATTAGTTTTGCTAAAGATGATAAAACTAGAGAAAAAGCACAAAAAATAGTTAAAGATTTTGATATTTTACCTAAAGTTAAAAAAGAATTAAAAGATAAAAAAGAGAATTTAGAATATTAATAAAATTTGATATACTAATTAACAATAAATTAATAATTATGTTTAAAAAAATAACTTTAATTTCTCTAGGAATCATTATTTCTTTTGGTTTTCTTTTTGGAGCGGAAGATGCTTTTGCTAATGAAGAAGTGAATGTTTATTTTTTCTGGGGAGAGGGTTGTCCTCATTGTGCTAAAGAGAAACCCTTTTTAGAAAAAATGGAAGAAAAATATCCTGAAGTTGAAGTTCATGATTTTGAAGTTTGGAAAAATAGTGAAAATAGATCGTTACTTACTGAGGTAGGTAAGAAACTAGACGCCAATGTGTCAGGAGTTCCTTTTACTGTTGTGGGTGAAAAATATTTTACAGGTTGGTTAAGTGAAGCGACAACAGGCAAGGATATAGAAAACGCTATTCAATGCGCACTCGAGAAAAGTTGCGAAGATCCAGTTGGAGAGGTTTTATCGCCCAATCAAGAAGAGAAGGAGGAGGAACCTTGTGGCTGTGAAGAGGATTCTTCTGCTCTTCCTTCAGAAATAGAACTAGCTTTTCTTGGAAAGATAGATCCGAGTGATTTTTCTTTACCAATGATAACAATTATTCTTGGTGGAATAGATGGTTTTAATCCATGTGCTATGTGGACGCTTTTGTTTTTGATTAGTTTACTTTTAGGAATGAAAGATAAAAAGAAACGCTGGATTTTAGGGACAGCATTTATTGTTGCCTCAGCTTTTGTTTATTTTCTTTTCATGGCAGCTTGGTTAAATTTAATTCTATTTCTTGGTGTTATTAATTGGGTTAGAATTTTAATTGGTTTAATAGCATTAGGTGGTGGGGCATATAACTTAAAAGAGTTCTTTGTTAACAAAGAAGGTGTTTGTAAAGTAACTGGTGGAGAAAAAAAGCAAGCTGTTTTTGAAAAAATGAAAGAGTTTACTCAAAAAAAGAACCTTTATCTTGCTTTAGGTGGAATTATTCTTTTGGCTTTTGCCGTTAATTTAGTAGAAGCTATTTGTTCAGCAGGTTTACCGGTTGTTTTTACTCAAATACTAACTTTGAGTGATCTTTCTACAACCCAGTATTATGCTTACATGCTCTTATATATACTTGTTTTCATGCTTGATGATTTATTTATATTTTTTGTAGCAATGAAATCAATGGAATTAACAGAAATTAATACTAAATATAGTCGAGCTTCTCACTTAATTGGTGGTGCATTAATGATAATTATCGGAATTTTGATTATCTTTAAGCCTGGCCTTTTAATGTTTGGGTAATCTAAAAACTTTAAAAAACATGATTAAGGATTTAATAAGTAATAAATCACTTTTGGTTTTTCTATGTCTTGTTGTTTGTCTTGTTGTTGTTTTGAATAAAGATAGTATTGGTGGCTTGTTTAAAAAAGAAAAAACAGTAATTGTTGCCTGTCCAACTTATCACAAAATAATAGAAAAAATAGATTCAGATAATTATGAGTTTGTTTTTTCTTCTTCAACAGCTGAAAGTTTAAATCTTTTACAGAACGGGCAAGCTGATATGGCATTGTCAGGGAGAGTGTTAAAACCAAATGAACCATTTTTTAGTTCTTTAGTGGCAGGCGAAGGTTATTCTTTTTTAGCTGATAAGCCAGCTTTAGTTTATTCTTACGAATTAAATAATTATAAGTTTTATACTGATTTAAAAATTGAATCAGTAAAGGATAATCTTCAAATTAAAAACGTAGAAAAAGTTGATAATGTTTATGATTACCTAGAAAAGGGAATTGTAATTACTTCTTGGGAGAATACAGATTATTCTCGAGCTGAAATAGTTCATCTTTTTAAAGATAATGGAAAAAGATTAGAATTATCTAGAAGGCCAGTAATTTATTGTTCTAGTTCATGTAATGATAAAGCTCAAGAAGTTAGAAAAATCTTAATTCAATAATTTTTTAATTAAATTATTCTTCTATAATTAGATCTTCTTTATATGTTTCTTTTATAACTTAAAATAATAAAGCTATTCCTGCAATTAAAATAAAAAAATAAGCAATTTTTTTAATAGTTTGGAAATTGAGCTGGTTGAATATTTTATTACCAACAAAAAGTCCTAATAGAATTCCTGGCAAAGAATAAACTAATAACTCTAGTACAGTATTAGTTATTCTTCCTTCTAAAAAGTGGCCGATTATTGTTAAGAAATGACAAAAGAAAACATAGCTGGCTATAGTATCTTTGTAAGTGTTTGGTTTAAAAGATTTTTTTTGGGTGATATAGGCCCCAATAAAAGGGCCACTAACATTAAATAAAGAACTGAAAATTCCAGTAATGAAGCCAAGAACCCCACCAATTAGATTATTGTGCGGTAAAGAAACTTTTTCTTTAACAAAAAATCCATAAAGAGCATAGCCTATAAGAAAAAGAGTTATTAATAATGAAAGAACCTGGACGTTAATAATATCTAAGAAATACATTCCAATTGGAACTCCAAATAGTGTCCCGATTACCAAGGGAAGAAGAAAACTATAAACTCCTTTAGTTTTTGTTCTAATAGCAATTACGCCTGAAACAATAGTAGAAATAATAGCTGCCAAAGGGACAACAGTTTTAAATGGAAACAAGAAAAGCAATAAAGGAGTTGAAATGGTTCCTATTCCAAAACCAGCCATTTCTCCTATCAGGCTGGCTAAAAAAGATATTAAAGTAAGGATAAGGTACTTCATTCAAGATATTAATTAAAAAACATTAAAGTAATTTAATTGTTTTGAGAATTAATAAATTCAACAATTTTTTCTCTAAAAAGAGAAGAATTCCAAATATCATTGTGGCCTTTTCCCTCAATTAAAACATATTCTTTCTTATCAGTTGGGATTCCTTCAAATAATTTTTGAGAAAATTTATGAGGAATAACCTTATCTTTGTTCCCATGTAAGATAATAATTCTTCCTTGATAATTTTTTAACCATTTCAGATTATCATAATTTTCTTTAAATAAAACGTCAGCAGGAAATATAGGGAATTTTGACTGGGCAACATCTTTCAAACTTGAAAAAGAACCAACAAAAATTAAAGAATCAACTTGCCCAATAGAAGTATGATAGCTCGCAGCTCCAGAACCAATACTGCCTCCATAAATTATTACTTTCTTAAAAGATTTTTCTTTAATAAAATCGTTAACATTTCTAACGTCTTGAAGAATTAAATCTTTTGAAGGGGTTTTTTGGTCATTAGAATAGCCAGCGTACTCTACGAACATTACTGAAAAATTAGGTTGTTCAAAAAATTCTTTAAAGTAGCTTCGGTCACAAGCTGATCCCGCATTACCATGATAATAGACAATAATATTATCAGAAGAGTTTTCCTTATAATAAAACCTTGTTCCTTGAAAATTTATTTTTTGATAATCTTTAAAACCTTCACAAGATTCAAAGTCTTGGTTGTCCGGATAATAAAGCATTGATTTTTGAGTTAAAAAAATAAATAAACCAAATAAACAATAAATAACTATTAAATCTTTTAAAACAACCTTTAAATTTCTTATTTCCATCAGATTATTTTTGTTAAGATCATTATAACAAATATTAAAAAGCTGTATCTAGGGCAAGCCACTGTACAATCATTAGTTTGGCTTATTTTATTGCTACTTTAGGTTTAATTATTCGCCTTTTAATTCCCGCATTAATTTTTCTTTAATCATTTTTCTTTCTTCTTCTTTAGATCCTTTAAATTCTTCTTTTTTCATTTTTCTTTCTTCCTCCTCTATTGCCTTTTCAACCTCTTTTTCAATTTGCTTTATTTTTTTATTGATTTCTTCTTGTTTTTTTATGAATTCTTCTTTTTTCTCGTTTTCTTTTTCTCTATCTATAAGTTTTTCTAATATTTCGTCTTGTTTTGCTAAATTTTCTAAAGCATCCGTTGATGATTTTATGTCTTCTATCGATTTTTCTAATTTTGCAAGTTTTTCTTGCAATTTTTTCTTACTAATTTTCTCTTTTGATCTTTTTGATTTTTCTGAGTATTTCATATTTATTTTATATTTTAATGATAATAAATTAATTAGACTATTTTCTTTAGAATAGTCTATTATTTTTTAAGAGTCAAAACCTTTTACTGTTTTAAGGCTTTCATTTTAAAAATGTTATAATGCTATTAACTAAGATAAATTTTAAATATGAATTTAATAGAATCTTATTCTTTTGGATCAATAACGATAAATGGTCAAACGTACCATGAAGACCTTATTGTTTTCCCTGGAAAAATTAAAAGAAACTGGCGCAGAAAAGAAGGGCACAATCTCTTTCCTTCTGATTTGAAAGATGTATTTTCTTTTGAACCAGAAATTTTGGTAATAGGGAAAGGAGCTAATGGAATAATGAAATTTCCCGATTCTACTAAGAAAGAAATAGAAGAAAAAGGAATTAAGGTTATTGCTCAGAATACAGGAAAAGCATTTAAAACTTTTAATAAAAGATTAAAAGAAGGTAAGAAGGTAATAGGAGCCTTTCATCTTACCTGTTAAATTATGCCTACTTATAACTCAGAAATAGCTGAAAAATTTCAAAGAATGGCTGATCTTTTAGAAATTAAAGGAGCTAATCGTTATAGAGTAAGAGCTTACCGAAGAGGGGCTCAAACTATTTCTCGTTTGTCTACTAATATTGAAGATATGATAAAAGAAGAGAAAGACTTAACTGAGCTTCCCGGAATCGGAGAAGAATTAGCAAGAAAAATCAAAGAAATTATCCAAACTAAAACCCTTTTAGCTTTAGAAGAATTAAAAGAAGAAATTCCAGCTAGTTTAATTGCTCTTTTAGATATTGAAGGTCTTGGGCCTAAAAGAGTTCAAAAGCTTTTTCAAAAATTGAATATTGTATCAGAAAAAGATTTAAAAAAAGCACTAAAAAAAGGAAAGGTTAGAGAACTTGAAGGTTTTGGTGAAAAAATAGAAGAAAACATTAAAGAAGCTCTTAAAGAACAGACAAAAGAAGAAAGAATGCTTTTTATAGTTGCTGAAGAAATAGTTCAGCCTCTAATAAAATATCTTGAAAAAGATAAAAATATAGACAGAGTGGAAGTAGCCGGGAGTTATAGAAGGAAAAAAGAAACAATAGGGGATTTTGATATCTTAGCTATAAGTTCTAAGGGGGAAAAAGCAATTGATAGATTTACTCAATATGAAGATGTAGATAAAATAATTTCCCAAGGGGAAACTCGTTCAACAGTAAAATTAAGGACAGGTGTCCAGGTAGATTTGAGAGTAGTTCCTCAAAAAAGTTTCGGAGCTGCTTTACTTTATTTCACTGGCTCGAAAGAACATAATATTGCCCTTAGAAGTTTGGCTATGAAAAAAGGATACAAGCTGAACGAATATGGACTTTTTAAAAAGAAAACTGGAAAAAGGGTTGGTGGAAAAACAGAAAAAGAAATCTATGATATTTTAGAGCTTTCTATGATTCCGCCTGAAATTAGAGAAAACAGAGGAGAAATTAAAGCAGCTCAAGAGAAAAAGATCCCCCAATTGATTAAATTAAAAGATATTAAGGGAGACTTACATATGCATACTACTAATAGTGATGGAACGGCTAGCATAAAAGAAATGGTTGAAATGGCCCGAGAACTAGGATGGGAATACATTGCTATTGCTGACCACTCGGCTTATCTAGGCATTATGCAGGGATTAAATGAGAAAGACTTAAAGAAATATATTAAGAAAATAAAAGAAATTGATAATGAATTTAAGGATATTTCTGTTCTAGCAGGTTGTGAGGTGGATATTTTAGAAGATGGTTCTTTATTTTTCCCAGACAATATCTTAAAAGAATTAGATATTGTTCTTTGCGCTGTTCATTCTCATTTCAATTTGAAACCTGAAAAACAAACTGAAAGAATTATAAGGGCTTTAAAAAATAAATATGTTAATATTCTAGTTCATCCAACGGGGAGAAAAATTGACATAAGAAAGCCTTATGATTTTGATATGGAAAAAGTAATGAAAGCAGCCAAAGAAAATAATTGTTTTTTAGAAATTAATTCGCAACCTTTTCGTTTGGATTTAAATCAAAGATATACTAAAATGGCTATGGATATGGGGCTTAAGTTGTCAATTAATACCGATGCTCATAATCCTGAATCTTTAAGAAATATTAAGTATGGTGTTTATCAGGCTCGGAGAGGTTGGCTTAAAGCTGGAGATGTTATTAATACTCTAAGTTTAAATAAATTAAAAGAAATTATTAAAAAATAATTTAAAAATTATGAATATTCAAATAATTGGCGACAATATTGAAATTAATAAGGAAATCAAAGATATAGTTAATGATAAACTTGCTACTGATTTAGAAAAGTATTTAAAGAACTTTGATGAAGACATGAAAAACGCTACTGTTAAAATAATGAAGGGAAAAGCTTGGGGCTATAAAGTTAATTTTAATATGTGGCTTCCAGGCAAAGAGCATATTTTTGCTGAAACAAAACATAAAAACTTAACTTCAGCTATTGTTGAATTAAGAGAAAAATTGGAAATACAAATTAAAAAATATAAAGCGGAACTTAAAAGCAGATAAGTCTTTACTTTTAAGTAAAAAAACTCTAATCTTTTAATTATAAAGATAAATATTAAATTTATGCCTTACAAAAGAGTAAAAGCAACAGTAATGAGAAAAAAGGGAGGAAGTTGGACTAAAATGAAAACTTGTAGAAGTCCTAAAAAAGCTAAAAGAATGGTTGAACGCTTAAATAAAAAAGAAAAAGAAAAAAAGAGGAAATAATTTTGATTGTTTTTCTACTGTTTTGAAAGTAATACTTCTTAGTATTACTTTTTTAAGATACCTGAACTGTTGACTTTTTTCTATAAAGTAATAAAATAATAATAGTATGAAAAGAGGATTTATAACAGAAGCAAATAAAAAAGGACAAATAGTTATCCCTAAGAAAATTAGGGATGCTTTAGATATTAAAAGCAATACTTTACTTAATGTGGTAAAAAGAGGAGAAGGAGTTTATATTTATCCTATTTCCGATATTATTTCAAAATCTAGCACAGAAAAATCCTATTTAAAAATTTTAGAAAAAACACAAGGAGCTTGGTCCGACGGAGATTGGGATAAAACAAGAAAGAAAAGAAGAAAAGCTGAACTTAAAGCTTCTAAAAAAAGAAAAGAATCATGGTGATTTTGGATACAAATATAATTATTGATCATTTAAGGCAACAAAAAAAAGGAAAAACTCATCTGAAAGAAGTTGCTAAAATGAAACCAAAGGAAGCTTTAGCTCTTTCTGTTATTAGTATTCAAGAACTTTATGAAGGAAAAAGCACCAGAAAGAAAAAAGAAGAGGAATATCTTTTAGCAACTGTGGCTCCGTTAAAGATTTTGCCTTACAATTTTGAAATTGCTCAATTAGCAGGGGAAATAGCTCGTGACCTTAAAAATCCAATTGAGTTTGCTGATGCTACTATTGCTGCTACTACAATCTTAAAAGAAGCTTCTCTATATACACTTGACGAAAAACATTTTAAAAATATTGAAAATTTGGAACTATTTTCTCTCAGTTAGCTCTACTTCGATTTCTATTTTCTTTTCTTCTCTTAGAACTTTTAGATCTACGACATCTCCGATGTCGTGCTTTTGAAGTATTTCATCAAGAGGGTTGTCTTTATCTATCCTTTTTCCGTCACAAGAAAGAATAATATCATAAACTTGTAGGCCTGCTTTTTCGGCGGGGGAATTTTCAAGAACCGCTTTTTCGCCTAATCTTTCCCTTAAAATCATAGCGCCATAATTAACAGGAATTTTATTTGTATGAGATATTTTTTCATTAAGAATGAAATATTTAATTCCTAGGAAAGGTTTTTTAATCTTTCCATATTTCTTAACTTCTTCAATATCTTCCTTAGTGTAATTAATAGGGATAGCAAATCCAATATTTTGACTTCCTTTAACTATAGCGGTATTAACTCCTATTACTTTTCCGTTCATATCTACTAATGGCCCTCCACTATTACCGGGATTAATGGCAGCATCAGTTTGGATTAAACCCTTTAAACTTGTTGTTTGTGATAATCCTTTACTAAAAGCTGTTATTCTTCTACTTAATCCTGAAATTATTCCTGAAGAAATAGTATCATCAAATTCTCCTAAAGGGTTACCTATAGCGATTACTGTTTCGCCTAGTTCTACCTTAGAAGAATCTCCTAGTTCAAGAAAAGGGAACTTCTTTCCTTTTATCTTAAGAACAGCAATATCAATGAGGGGATCTTTAGCTAAAACTTTAGCTTCATATTCTTCCTCGGGACTAACAATTACTGTATAATCAGCGTCAGGATCTTTAATTACGTGATTACAAGTTAAAACATAACCTTCTGGAGAAATAATAAATCCTGAAGCTCCTCCTATTTTAATTTGTTGTTTTTTACCTTTCTTTTTGGGGAGCATTAATTCTTGCATTCCAAAAGGAAGATTTGTAAATCCTTTTATTTTAGGTAAGTCTTTTGCAACGATAATAGTGATAACCGCTGGGCAAACTTTTTTAGCTATCTTAGTAATTGGTGTTTTTTTGGACATTTTTTAAAGATTAATATTTATTATAAAGTTATTATAGCATTAAAAGTTTAAAAAGATAATTTTTAAAAATGTTGTAATTAGGGGTTTGTTTTGTTATGATATTTTTAACTTGGGGGTTGTCCCCGTAGTTCAACGGATAGAACGGCGACCTCCTAAGTCGTAGATAGAGGTTCGATTCCTCCCGGGGACACAGGTGCTTATGGGCCCATAGCTCAATTGGCAGAGCGGCGCCATGGCATGGCGGAGGTCGTGGGTTCAAGTCCCACTGGGTCCACTATTATTAATTCTAATAGGGTTTTAATTTTTCATTTTTTGTGCTATTTTTAACTTATGATTGAGGTAAAAAAAATAAGAAACAAGGTTGAAGAGCTTGCTCAAAAATATAAATTATCATTAGTGGTTCTTTTTGGTTCGCAAGTACTAGACAAGACTCATTCTAGAAGTGATGTAGATATTGCTTTTTTTTCAGAAAGAAAGATGAGTATTAAAAATATTGCTGAGATGCAGACAGATTTTATTCAGACCTTGAAGATTAAAAAAATAGATTTAGTAGCTCTAAACAATGCTTCTCCTCTATTTTTGAAACAAGTGGCTATGAAGGGAAAACCTTTATATGAAAAAGAATCTTCAACTTTTGCTGAATTTAAGATTTATGCTTTAAAGCGTTTTATGGAAGCTAAACCTCTTTTAAAGTTAAGAGATTCATATTTAGATAAATTTGTTTAAAAATATGGTTGATAATGAATATGTTTAATTTTTGAATATATGCCGCGGTAGCTCAGTGGTAGAGCATTTCTCTGAAAAAGAAAGGGTCGGTAG
>CAYSZX010000017.1:0-10614 GCA_964435835.1 uncultured Candidatus Saccharibacteria bacterium
AATATCTTCCTCTCATATTTCTTTCAAGGGTTAAAGTGTATCATATCATGTGGACTAGGACATATCTTTGACAAAGTAAAGGAATAATGAGAAAATTACAAAAAGATTACTAGTTTTTATCTATTTCTTTTTTAGTTTTAAATGAAATTCACAAAGAAAAAATTTAATCTCTTAACTCTTATTTTTATTACCCTAATTGCTTTTCAATTAGGGGTTTTTCAAGGAGAACAAAAATGTAAATTTTGTCCGCCAGAAGAGATTGATTTTTCTTTATTTTGGGAAGCTTATTATGAACTGGAGGAAAGTTTTACTAATAAGGATTTACTAACTAACAAGAATGTACTTTACGGAGCAATAAAAGGAATGACTAATTCCTTAGAAGACCCTTATACCATCTTTTTACCACCAGAAGATACGGAAACTTTTTTGGAAGATGTAGGTGGCTCTTTTGAGGGAGTGGGAATGGAAATTGGCATTAGAGATGAACAGCTTAAAGTTATTGCTCCTTTAGAGGGAACACCGGCTCAAAAAGCAGGGTTAAGATCAGGTGATATTATTCTTAAAGTTAACGAGACTTCAACGGCTGATATAACAATTGACGAGGCGGTAAGTTTAATTAGAGGCCCGAAAGGAACAGATGTTGCTTTTACTGTTTCTCGAGAAGGCTGGGAGGAAGTTCAAGAAATAACCGTTACAAGAGGAGTAATAAAAGTTCCTTCTTTAAGTTGGGAACTAAAAAATAATAATATTGCTTATTTAGAAATCTTTCAATTTAGTAAATTAGCAGATAGTGATTTTAGAAAAGCTGCTTTTGAAATTATTAATAGTGATGCTGATAAAATTATTCTTGATTTAAGAAATAATCCTGGTGGTTATTTGGAGGTTGCTATTGAAATAGCCGGCTGGTTTTTAGACAAAGAAGATGTTGTAGTGGTTGAAAAATATGGAGATGGTACAAAAATTGAACATAAAGCCGAAGGAAATGCTTTACTCAAAGATTATGAGATTGTTGTCTTAATTAATCAGGGGTCAGCTTCAGCTTCTGAAATATTAGCTGGGGCTTTAAGAGACAATAGAGATACTTTATTAATAGGTAAAAAATCTTTTGGTAAGGGTTCAGTTCAAAAACTAGAAACTTTAACCGGAGGCTCAAGTTTAAAGATAACTGTTGCAGAATGGTTGACTCCCAATGAAAACTTAATTTCTGATGTTGGTTTGGAACCTGACAGTAAAGTAGAATTTACTGAAGAAGATTTTTCTGAAGGAAAAGATCCTCAACTTCAAAGAGCCATTGAAGAGATAAAAAAACTATAGTAAACTTAAAGAATATGAGAGTTATTTTTCTACAAGATGTTTCTAATATTGCTCATAAGGGCGATATTGAAGACGTTAAAAATGGCTATGCCAGAAACTTTTTGATTCCTAAAGGATTAGCTCGAAGAGCTACTTCTCAAGATATTAAGAGTTTTGAGAAAAGAGAAGAAAAAAGGGAATTGCAGAAAAAGAAAGAATTAGAGAAAAACAAAGAGTTATCTAAAAAGATGGAAGGCAAGGAATTTGAATTAGAATACAAAGCCGGTGAGGAAGGACAGCTTTTTGAATCTGTTACTGATGAAAAGATAGCTCAAGCTCTTCAAGAAGAAGGTTTTGATATTCAAAAAGATCAGGTTAAAATGGAAAAGCCAATTAAATCAATTGGAGAATTTTCTGTTGATCTTGATTTAGGAGAAGATTTAAAACCAAAAATTATAGTAACTATTAAGAAAACTGAAGAATAATACTTAAATATGAAGCCTAAATTCATTTTTGTTATTGGTGGTGTAATGTCAGGAGTAGGGAAAGGTGTCACTGCCGCTTCAATTGGTAGAATTTTAAAATTAAGAGGCTTCAAAGTAACTTCAGTTAAAATCGATCCTTATGTGAATGTTGATGCAGGCACTATGAACCCCGTAGAACACGGGGAGGTTTTTGTTATGGATGACGGAACAGAATGTGATCAGGATATCGGAAACTATGAGAGATTTTTAGAAGAAACTCTAACTGCTGATAATTATATTACTACTGGTAAGGTTTATCAGTCAGTTATCAAAAAAGAAAGAAATTTAGGATATGGAGGAAGATGTGTAGAAGTGATTCCTGATATCCCAAACGAAATTATTTCTACTATTAAAAATGCGCGCAAGAAAAATAATGCTGATTTTACAATTGTGGAAATAGGGGGAACTGTCGGCGAGTATCAGGGTTTAGTTTTTTTGGAGGCTGCAAGAATGATGAAATTAAAAAATCCTGAAGATATTAAGTTTGCATTAGTTTCTTATCTACCAATTCCATCTCACATTGGAGAAATGAAAACTAAACCAACTCAAACAGCTAGTCGTCTTTTAAATGAAACAGGAATTCAGCCTGATTTTCTTTTTGGGCGGGCAGAGGTTCCTTTAGATAATCCTCGAAGGAGAAAACTCAATATTTTTTGTAATATTAAAAAGAATAACATTATTTCTGCTCCTGATGTTGATTCTATTTATGAGGTTTTATTAAATTTTGAAGAAGAAAATTTAGGGGATAAAATCCTTGAAGAGTTTAATTTAAAGAAAAGAAAATCTAATTTAAAGGAATGGAAAAAACTAGTGAAAATTATTAAGAATAATAATGAAGAAGTTAAGATTGGAATAGTTGGGAAATATTTTAAAACAGGTGATTTTATCTTAACTGATTCCTATATTTCTGTTATTGAAGCTGTTAAGCATGCTTCCTGGTTTTTTCAAAGAAAGCCAAAAATTCAATGGTTATCTGCTGAGAAGTATGAAAAAAATCTGAAATCAATAAAAGAACTTGAAGAATTTGACGGAATTATTGTTCCTGGGGGTTTTGGTTCTCGAGGAACAGAAGGAAAAATTAAAGTAATTAGATATTGTCGGGAAAATAATATTCCTTATTTTGGCTTATGTTTTGGTATGCAATTAGCAGTTATTGAATTTGCTAGAAATGTTTGTGGTTTAAAAGGAGCTAATTCTACTGAATTAGATCCTAAAACTAAAGAACCGGTTATTGATGTAATGGCCGAACAAAAGAAATTGCTTAAAGAAAATAATTATGGTGGCACAATGAGACTTGGTGCTTACAAGTGTCGTTTGAAGAAAGGAACTAAGGCTTTTCAGGCTTATGGAAAGAAAAACATTTCTGAACGTCATCGTCATCGTTACGAATTTAATAATAATTATCGCAGTCTTTTTGAAGAAAAAGGAATTGTTTTTTCTGGTGTTAATACAAAAAGGGAGCTGGTAGAGATTATTGAAACCAAAGATCATCCTTTCTTTGTTGCTGTTCAATTTCATCCTGAGTTTAAATCCAGGCCTTTAAGTGCTCATCCTTTGTTTAAAGAATTTATTAAATCTTGTCTTAATTAATATGCTTGATTTTGAAAAAAATTCAAGCAATCTTATTTTATTTATTGGAGTTTTTTTAATTTCCTTACTTTCTTTTGCTTTTGGTTTTATTGTTGCTGAAAAAAGAAATAGAGAGCCAATTAAAATAGAACAAAATTATGAAGAAGCAAAAAGTAGCTATTGTTGGAGCCGGGATGTGCGGTCTTTATTTAGCTCGTGAATTATCCAAGAAAGGAATTGAAGTCACTGTTTTTGAAAAAAAGAAAAAAATAGGGAAGTATGCTTGTTCTGGCCTTTTTTCTCCTAAAATTTTGGATTTTATTCCTGAAAGTAAGAAAATTATTCAAAACAGAATTAGTTACGCACTTCTTCATTTTCCCAAAAAAACAATAAAATTGGACTTCTCAGATGATTTTTTAGTTATAAAACATCATAAATTAGATCAATTAGTTTTTAATTCTATTGATAAGGAAAAAGTAAACATAATTTTAGATGAATTTGTAGAATCTATTCCTAAAGGATTTGAAAAAGTTATTGGTTGTGATGGAGTTCATTCTAAAATCAGGAAGGAATTAGGAATAAAAGAATGTGATTGTCGGGTCGGGATTCAGGGTTTTATTGAAGAAAAAAACTCTTCTGATTTTGTTGAAGTTTGGCCCACAAAAGGAGGCTTTATTTGGAAAATTCCGAGGGGCCAAGAAACTGAATATGGAATAATTGAAGAATCTTCGAGAGCTAAAAAATTGTTTGATGATTTTTTGAAGAAAAATAATCTTCAGGTTAAAGGAATAAGATCGGCCTTTATTCCGCAAGGATTCAAAGTTCCTGCTAATAATGATGTTACTTTATGTGGAGATGCAGCAGGATTGACTAAGCCTTGGAGTGGTGGAGGGGTAATCTGGGGATTGATAGCAGCTGATATTTTATTGAAAAAGTTTCCTGATTTCCTACAATACAAGAAGACTTTAGAAAGATTTTTTATTCCTAAAATCTTTTTTTACAAGATATTAACTAGAATTGTTTACTTTTTGGGTTTTAATTTATCCTTTTTAATACCTAAAAAGGTTAAAGTAGAAAACGATTTTTTAATTTTTAAAAAATGAAAAAGAATATTCCTCATCACTTAGGTGTTATTATTGATGGCAATAGAAGGTGGGCTCGAAAAAGAGGGCTGCCGACTCTTCAAGGTCATAAAAAAGGTTTAGAAAGGCTTAAATCTTTAGTTCGATGGGCCAAAGAAAGAGGGGTTAAGATTTTAACTGTTTATATTTTCTCTACTGAAAACTGGGATAGATCAGAAAAAGAAGTTAATTACTTAATGAATTTATTTAGAAAAGTTTTCGAGGATAGTTCTCAATTAGCAGAAGACGAATCAGTAAGAGTAAAAATAGTAGGAGAAGAGGAAATGGCTCCTAAGGATATAAGAAAAAAGATTAAAAAAATAAAGAAAGAAACTAAAGATAATAAAGAGATGACTGTTAATTTAGCTTTTAGTTATGGAGGAAGAAAAGAGATTGTTCATGCTGTTAAGAAAATTGTAAAAAAGGGAATTAAACTAGAAAATATTGATGAAAAATTAATTTCTAATAATCTTTATATTCCTGATAATTTAGATTTTATTATAAGAACAGGAATGGAAAAAAGAATCTCTAATTTTTTAGTTTGGCAGTTAGCTTACGCTGAATTTTATTTTTTAGATAAATATTGGCCTGCTTTTACCGAAAAAGATTTAGACGAGGCCTTAGAAGATTATAGTAATCGTCAGAGGAGATTTGGAAAATAGATTGAGTTTTTTGTTTAAAATCAATATAATGAAAGAATATGGAAGAATCAAATAAAAAGAATGGTTTAGAAAAATTAGACTCTCAAAGAGAGAGGGTAATGAAAAATTTGTTTAAAAAAAGAAAAGAAAAAATTCCTGAAAAAGAAGTTCAAAAAGAGCGTAAAGAAGAATTTGAAAAGCATAAAGAATTAATTGAGGAAAAAATCGAAGAAGAAAAGAAAACTTTAGAGGCTGACCCTGAAACTTTAAAGGAAGAAATGGATGAAGAAGAAAGACAAATAGAATCTCTTAAAGGAGAGGGTAAATTAAGTCGTTTACTGAATATTGCTCAGGAAAAAGGGGTTGCTTTTGCAGTTGAGGTAGCTAAAGACATGAAAGATCCTTATCTTTTGGATGCTCTTCATGATATTTTAGCTCGCAGTGGTTTTTATAAAGAATTTGTTAAGAAATCAAAATGAACTTCTTTATTTTGTTTTTACTTATCTTATTGGCCGGAGGAATAGGTTTTTGGCTTTACTCTTTTTTACAAAAAAAAGAAAAAGAATATGTTTCTAAGAGTTTAGACATGTGTCTTTTTTTAGTGACAATGCCAAAGCATCGATTGGATAAAAAGAAAGTTGAAAGGCAAGACGAGAAAGTTATTATTGGTCGAATGGAGCAAATATTGACTAATTTTCTTCATTTAGAGGAACCTAATTTTTTTGAAAAGATAATGTTTGGGTCGCCGAGAATAGCTTTAGAAATAGCTACTCAAGTAGGAGGAAAAGATATTTGTTTTTATGTTGCTGTTCCTACTAAAATTAAAAAAGCTTTTGAGAAATATGTTCAAGGAGTTTACGAAAGAGCGGTGGTAGAAGAAATTCCTAAAGATTATACTATTTTTGAACCAGGAGGTAAAACCGCTGGTTGTTATCAGAAAACGACTGAAGCTCCAATTTTGCCGATTGGAACTTACAAGAAACTAGATAAAGATCCTTTATCTTCAATTACCAATTCTTTAAGTAAAATTGATGCTAACGAAGGAGCAGCTATTCAGGTAATTATTAGACGTTCGGGAAGGGCTTGGAGAAAGATAGGAAAAGAGACTCTTAGAAGAATGAAAAAAGGAATGTCTTTTCAAAAAGCTTCTTTGGAAAAAAACTTTTTTGTTGAAGTTATAGAGGAAATTGTAAAAATATTCATTGCTCCAAAAAGGGAAAATTATGAACAGAAAGAACCAAAACAAATTGATGAAAAACTTGTTCAAGAAGTTGAAAGAAAGATAGAAAAGCCAATTTTTGATGCTAATATTAGAATATTAACATCAGCCAAAACTCAAGAAAGAGCAGATCAGATTTTGGAACATATTGATAGTTCCTTTGGCCAGTTTTCTTTGTTTTCTTCTAATGGTTTAGAAAAAGCTAAATTGAAAGACAAAAAATTGGAAAAACTTATTTATGATTTTAGTTTTAGGAATTTTGATAATTCTCAAAAAATAAATTTAAATGTTGAAGAGTTAGCTAGTGTTTATCATTTTCCTACTTTTTATCTGGAAACTCCTTATATTAAATCGGCTAAAACTGGATCAGCTGAACCTCCGATGAATCTACCCGAAGAGGGGATTAATTTAATAGGGATAGTTAAATATAGGGGAGAAGAAAAGAAGGTTAGATTTGCCAGCAGAAAAGACAGGAGAAGACATTTTTACCTTGTTGGGCAAACTGGTACAGGTAAAAGTAATTTAATGGAAGGAATGGTTCGTCGTGATTTGGAAAACGGAGAGGGGGTTGGAGTGATTGATCCGCATGGAGATTTTGCGGAAACTGTTTTATCTTTTATTCCAAAAGATAGAATTAATGATGTTATTTACTTTAATCCTGCTGATACTGAAAGACCAATTGGTTTAAATATGCTTGAATACGAAACGGAGGCCCAAAAAGATTTTGCTGTCCAGGAAATGATAGCTATTTTTCATAAACTTTTTCCTCCCGACATTACAGGGCCTATTTTTGAGCATTACATGAGAAATGGATTATTAGGAGTAATGGCCGATCCTGAGAAAACTGGAACTATAGTTGATCTTCCAAGAATTTTTACTGAAGAAGCTTTTCTGGAAGAAAAATTAGAGAAAATGAAAAATCCAATGTTACGAAGGTTTTGGACTGAAGAATGGAAGCAAATGTCAAGAGGAACAGATAAATCAGAAATGTTGACTTATATTATCTCAAAAGTAGGACGATTTATTGAAAACAACTTAATGAGCAATATTATTGGTCAACCTGAAAGCGGTTTTGACTTAGCTGATATTATGAATAGTAGGAAAATATTTGTGGCTAATCTTTCCAAAGGTTTAATTGGTGAAATGAATGCTGCTTTACTTGGTTTGATTTTAGTTACTAAAATTCAGATGATTGCAATGAAAAGAGCAAATATGCCAAAAAAAGAAAGACAAGATTTTTATTTGTATATCGATGAGTTTCAGAACTTTACAACAGATAGTGTAGCCACTATTCTTTCAGAAGCTCGTAAATATCATTTAAATTTGATTTTGGCGCATCAGTATATGCCTCAGCTTAAAGAAGAAATAAAGGACGCTGTTTTGGGTAATACCGGAACAATTGGTGCTTTTAGGGTTGGAGCTGACGATGCTGAATTTTTGGAAAAACAGTTTGAACCTAATTTTTCAAGATTTGATTTGGTTAACCTTCCTAATTACCAATTAATTTTGAAATTAATGATTAATGGTGAAATTACGAACGCCTTTAAAGTATCACCTCTACATTCAAAAGGAGGAGATCCGGAAAAGATAAAACGAATTAAAGAAATATCACGCTTAAAATACGGAACACCTAAAGAGATCGTTGAATCAAGAAGAGGTTGACTGTCTCGCTTTACAAAAGTTTTAAAATTATTTATCTTATATACACGTTTTTGAATAGTGCTTGACAAGTTAAAGTAATTAGATACAATTAAAATCCTTAAATTTTGCTTCGATGGTTTGTTTTTTATTTAAAAACAAAATTTAATCGGCTTTTTTAATTGAAGATTTTTGCAATTCAAAATTAAGAGAAATATGAATAAAGTTATAAAATTTAAAGACAAAGAAATAAGGATTCGATATCTAGATAAAGAAGATATTGAAAAGGCTAGTAAAATTAACAGGTTTGCTAATGAACTAGTTAAAGACGAAAGTGCTTTTATACCCAATGATATTGGAAAGATTTTAGAAACTCAAGATTTTCGGATAAAGGAAAGATTGGAAGAGATGGGAGAAAAAAGAGCTCTTGTTTTAATAGCTGAGAACGATAATAATCATCGGATTATTGGGAGGGCTTCTATTACTCCTAAACTAGGTTTAGCTGAACACATTGGCCTTTTAGAAGTTCACATTCTAAAAAATTACCGAGGATTAGGTTTAGGTAATTTTTTAATGGATGAAATTTTAGAATTAGCTAAGGGAGAACTAAACAAAGTAGACACAGTTAGATTGAGTGTTTTTTCTAACAATGAAGCAGCTATTGGCTTATCTAAAAAGAAAGGCTTTAAAAAAGTTGTTGAAATACCTCAACAAGTTGCAGCTAATGGAGTTGTTGCTGACGAGGTAATTATGCTGAAGGAGATTTAATCTATATATAGTTTATTTAGAAAACACTCTTTTATTAGAGTGTTTTTTAATTTACTTGACATTAAATTATGGTAAAATAATGAAAAGTCGTTTTATTAATTTTAATTATTAATTATGGCTAACTTTGTTATTAAAAAAGACGGGGCGAAGGAAGAGTTTGATTTTCATAAGGTAAAAGAATCTATTAGCGCTGCTGCTGAAGAAGCAGATATTTCTGATGAAAGAAAAAAAGAAGTAGTAGATCAAGTTTCTGCAACAGTCATTCAAATGGCAGGGGAGAGGAAGGAAATAGAAACTACTCAAATTAGAGACAAGATTGTTAAAGAGCTAGACAAAATAGAGCCTTCAGCTGCAGAAGCCTGGAGAGAATACGAGGATTCTGAAAAATAGTTTTTAGGGTCTATATTTATAATATTGTGCGACGTTTGTCTTAACTTGACAAAAAGTTAGGAAGGTTTTCTTGTAGTAGTAAAGCGAATTAATACCCAAAACTTAAAAGTTTTTGCTTTTTATTTTAAATCTTTTCCGCTGTGATATTTTCTATGGATATCTCGAAGCCTTTTATTGGTAACATGAGTATAGATTTGAGTAGTAGCTATATTTTGATGTCCTAAAAATTCTTGAATAGTTCTTAAATCAACTCCTTGACTTAAAAGATGTGTAGCAGCTGAATGTCTTAAGGTATGAGGAGTTGTAAACATTGGTAGTCCGGCCTTAACAACATACTTCTTAACCATTCTTTGAATTGATCTTGCGGATAGACGATGGCTTTGGGGGGTTGATCTAAAATTAATAAATAAAGCTTTATCTTCATCATTTCTAACTTTTAAATATTTCTTTAACCATTTTAAAGCTCTTTCTGAAAAATAAATAGTTCTTGGAACCTCTCCTTTACCGACAATACTTAATTCTAAATCTTTTTTATCTTTAATGTTTTTAAATTGTTTTCTGTCTAAGGAAACTAATTCAGAAACTCTTAAAGCTGTTGAAAATAAAGTTTCTAAAATAGCCCTATCTCTTAATCCTCGTTTGGTTTCTGTGTCCGGAATAGCTAAAAGTTTGCTAATTTGGTCTACATTTAAGAATTTTACAGGTTTGTCCTTTCTGGTGTCTTTAGGGAGTGTTACTTTATCTGAGGGGATGCATTCTATATCTTTGGCTGCAAAATAGCTTAGAAAGGCTCTAAGAGCCACAAGATAATAGTTTTGGGTTATACGAAGTAGTTTTTCTCCGTTTTTATCTTTATGGCGAGATAAAAACAATCTATAGTCCCAAATATCATCACTGGTGAATTGATGAGGTAAAAGATCACCCTTTTGTTCTTTTTGTAACCAATCAGCAAATTTTGCTAAATATCTCTCATAATTTTCTTGAGTATTGGAAGCTAAACCTTTTTCTACTTCACAATAATCAATAAAATCTGATATATGATCTATTAATGATTTTTTACTCTTTTTCATATAATATATTTTTACTTGACAAAAAGGTTTTTAATAGTTAATATATATTTGGAAACTTAAAAAATATAAGGAGGTGAAGAAAAGATTAAAATATGGATTTGTGAGAAATGCAGTAGAGTAATAAAGACAACTATAAAGTTAGAGTCGCTTCATGTTTTGAAAAGAAAAACATGCGGGATCTGTGAAAAAAAGGAGAAACTTTGTTTGCAATTCAAATTTTAATTTAATTTTAGCTCTTTTTCAAAAAAGAGCTGTTTTTTTATAAATAAAGGTAATTTAGTCTAATATGTCGCTTTACCTACATTTTGCGACGTTACCTCTATATTTATAATATTATACCCTATTTGGAGTGTCAAGGGTTTAGGTGTTATATTATAGATT
>CAYSZX010000018.1:0-4579 GCA_964435835.1 uncultured Candidatus Saccharibacteria bacterium
TTCTTTTAAAGATTGGTTAAAAATATTTAAAAATCTTAATCCTAATTTAAATAAATATAGTATTTATAATCTAGCATCTCCAGGAGTTAAAAGAATAGGTTTATTAGAAGATAGGGGAGTAGAACTAATTACTGAAATACCAAATGATATTAAATTAACAAAAAAACAAAAACTTCAATTAAAAACTACTAAAGAAGATAAAAGAATAATTAAAAAAGAAAAAATTAAATCTTTTTTAAATAAATTAGAGTATCCCTTATATTTTTTAGATTATGAAACTTTTGGAGGAGTTATTCCTCCATTTGATGGAATGAGACCTTATATAAAAATGCCTTTTCAATATTCTTTACATATTCAAGAAAAACCAGAAGGAGAAATAATTCATAAAGAGTATTTACATACAGAATTTAGTAAACCTGTTAAAGGTTTAGTTGATCAATTAGTTCGTGATATTGGTGATAAGGGTTCTATTATTGTTTGGCATAAAAGCTTTGAAAAAGGTTGTAATAAAGAAATGGCTAATCTATACCCAAAACATAAAGCCTTTTTAAAGGATATTAACGAAAGACTTTTTGATCTTATGATTCCTTTTTCTAAAGGATGGTATGTAGACAAAGATTTCTTCGGGAGTGCCTCCTTAAAGGCTGTCTTACCTGTTCTTGTTCCTAGTTTAAGTTATAATGAATTAGATATTTCTGATGGCTTAGCTTCTCAAAGAACATGGTTAGAGACTTTTCTAGAAGGTCAGAACCAAGAAAAGAAAGATCAAATTATTAAAGACTTACTTAAGTATTGTAAATTAGATACCTTTGCTATGATTGAAATTTTAAATAAATTAAAAAAAGATATTAAATAGAATAAAAAAATATGAAGTCTGGACAAAAAATCTTAAAGGAAATTTGGAGTAAAGAAAAAGCACTGAAAGAAAATTTACTGCCAACAAAGCAAGCAGAAAAAATACAAAAAAATTTAATTTCTTATCTTCAAAAAACACTAAAAAAAGGATCTATTCCAAGTTTACGATTTAAAAAAATAATTACTCAAAATAAATATCGAACTTGGTGGTCATCAAAAGATAATTATCCTGTTGATAGTCCATGGGAAAAAATACAACCTTTTCTTGATATTTTAGCTCAGCATGAAGCTGAGAAAACTATTAGAAATAGAATAGAAACCGAAGGACTTTTTATTGAGTCAAGATCTCAAAACGAAGACCAGCACTTACTTATTGGAACCAAGGAAGGAAAAGGTAAAAAAGCACATATCATCATTGATGGAAAAACTGGAGAAATAAGAATAGAAAGCAATCAGCAAGAACCAACACAATTAACAAGAAAGATCGAAACTTTTCTCACGCTACCAAGCGGAGAAAGGATTAGAACAACAAGAGAGCTAATTAAAAAAACTTCAGATTATAAAAATAAATCTAATTAAAAAGACCCTAACAGGTCTCCTTGAATTTCGCCCAGCAATGGGTACTAACCTAGTCTAGAACTCAAAAAAAGAATTTTGAGAGGAAAATTTAATTAAATTTTCCTCTTTTTTAAAGTTAACAAGGGGATAATATTGAAAATAAACATAATGATTTTAATAACGATCTATTGTCTTGTTAAGTAATTTATTAAAACTCTTATTCTTTTCACTCTTCTTCCACCAAAAAACCTTCATTCCTAATTTTTTAGCTGCTATAGTATTTTCTTTTACATCGTCGGTAAATAAACAATTTTCTGGTTTCACCTCTAATTTCTTACAAGTAATTAAATATATTTCAGGGTTTGGTTTTTTCACTCCCACTTCAGCGGAAACAATAAAAGCGTCAAAAATACTAAAATCAAACTTCTTCATCCAATATTTTCTAGCTATGTTATTACCATTATTAATTACTGCTAACTTATATTTCTTTTTTAATTTTGGTAATAATTTCCAGAGCTTATCATATTCCTCAAATTTTTCTGGAATAAAAGGCAAAGCTTTATTTATTTCTTCTTTAGTTAAATTAAGTTTTGATCTAACTTCAGATAAAAGCTTTTCGTCATCAACATGATTGTAAAGCTTCTCAATTCTTCTTGCATTAAGTTCGTTTTTAGTTTTAGGAGTATAATTTTTCTTTTTAACTAAAAGAACTCCTACCATATCAAAAAGAATTGCTTTAATTTTATTGTTTTCGTTTAATTGCATTAAATGAATTATAGCAAATAAATTAAAAAAAATAGAGTGACTTTTAAAAAATAATGTCACTCTTCTTGATTAGATTGTTATACAGACGAAGATGATCTAAAGCACTTCTTCTCCAAGAAAATTGCCTCGTACTTCGAGTTGCTAAGACGGATAACTTACGCCATTTTCTAAAAGAAAGATTAAGTATTTCTGATATTTTATTAGCCATTTTTTCTTCACTATTATTCTCAGTAAAATAACCTCCTTCTCCTTGTCTGGCAGTATCCCGATAACTACTATTATTCCTCACTACGAACGGAGTACCGCAAGCTCTTGCCTCTATAGGAATTCTGCCAAAAGTCTCATGTTTAGAGCTTCCAACTACGACCCTACTTAATCTAAAATATCGAGCTAGAGAAGAATGTGGAACGCCATCTTTAAAGCAAACTTGACTTCTAAGTCCGAGTGTATCCACTATTTTTCTAAGTCCGAGATCGTTCCTCTCTTTCTCATTTCCTCCTATTATTAACAATAATAAATTTCTAATATCACTATTCATATCTATTACTTTTCTGAATGCTCTTAGTAGAAAAGGGTAATCTTTAATTTTAGACATCCTTCCTGCAGTAATTACAAGAGGTAGTCTCTTAACTAAAATCCGAGGAGGATGAAAAATATTATGGCTTAGACCTTGAGACATAACAGATATTTTATCTTTATTTATGTCAAAAACCTTACTAGTTTCCCATTTATCAGTAAGAGTAGAAGATAAAATATAGTCACACTGACTTAAGACAGATTTTTCTCTTTTAGTCACCTTACCTTTATCTATCTTACTTTTTGGCATACCTTCATTAACCACTTTTCTAACAGCTAGTGTAGCAAAATTCTTTTGAATCCAAACACTAGAATTACAAACCCCCTTCTTTCTAATTAACAGCATAGTCAGCCCAGCTTCTGATCCCGAGGTCTGAATAATGTCAAAGTGATGTTTCTGAAAATATAAACCAACTTTTCTTACGAACTTCTTCAGTGCCTGTTCTAGTCTTTTTCGCGACAATCGCTTCCTAGGTCCAGCCTTTATTTTTACCAATTTTATTCCTTTTTCCCGTAACAAAGAAAAGTATTTATTTTTTCTCCCATCGTCACGCCAGATTAAACAAACCTCCGTTTTAGGAGAAAGTTGAGTTATTGTTCGAGGAAGATAGAACGCTGAAATGTTAAGACCGCCTGTCATTTTATCAGTAGCTTCCAAAGTTGGAGTCCCATTAAAGTTCAGAAAGCATATTCTCATCTATTATCCCGCCCCCTTTTTATTTCAAGATTATTCTTTCCTAAAAAAGTAGAGAATGAATAAACAGATTTAGCATTATCAAATATCTTCGAAAATTTTTCCAATTCTTTTGCAAGCACTCCTTTACGTAAAGCATCTATAGCATCTATTCCGAGAGTGTTTTCTATAGGACAAATATTCAAATACCCTCCAGCCGATAGTCTAAGAGTAAATATGCCTTCATGACAATAAGTTTGACATGATGGACAGAAAGAATAATTTCTCATGGTCGGGTTTGCTTCCTTAAGAACAACGGCAACACCCTTAATGACTAATTTATAGAAAGTGCAGCCAAACACTGAGATCTCCTTGAATTTTTTCCCTACCTTTTCTTCAATAAAAGGTCGCACTTTATGCGATACATGAATAAATTCTCTCTCCCAGAATTTTTTAAAAGATGCAGCTGGGTAATAAGTCAAATCAAGAAAATGAATCTCCGGAACCCCTATTTTACTCATAAGATTTATTAGAGGTATAATACTTTTCATATTTCTTTTCATGATTACACAATTCACTCTAACAGGGAGCACCTCAGAAGCCATTTTTATAGTTTTGATTATTTTTTTATATCCATTGACTCCTGTAATCGAGGAAAAGCCCTGGCTTCGGACGCAATCAAGAGAAATTTTCAACAAGGAACAACCTATCTTTCTAAGTTGTTTTATCTTATTTTCTGTTAAAAGAAGACCATTAGTGTTTAATTCTACCTCTCCTCCCATCTTAACAGTAGAATCAATAATATGCATAATGTCTGCTCGCAAAAGCGGTTCACCTCCCGTAAAATGTACTCTGCGAAAAAACTTATTCTCTAGTCCAAAACGAACTATCTTAAGGAGCTTTTTGGCTGATATTTCTCTTTTAATAAGGCCAAAATTTTCCATCGAGGAATCTTCGCCACCACAATACACACATTTCATCTGACATCTATTACTTACAGATATCCTTATTTTAGGTATAATATTTAATCACCTTTTTTAATGTTCTGGCTAAACTATAACAAATTCTAAATCATACTTCAACAAAAAAAGAAGGGGTGTCAAAAGGAATTAGAAATTTCAGGGTTTAAATGATTTAGAAATTTCAGGGTCT
>CAYSZX010000019.1:0-3540 GCA_964435835.1 uncultured Candidatus Saccharibacteria bacterium
AGACCCTGAAATTTCTAAATCATTTAAACCCTGAAATTTCTAAATCACGTTGACACATTACCTAACCTTATTGACAAGAAAAATTTTTCCACTATAATGAAAAACATAATAAAATTCAATTCAATCCGAATAAGCCTGCAAAAGAAAAGAAGAGTAAATATATTAGTAGATTACAGCAAATTGAGACAGCTGAAAGCTCAAGAATCATAATATATTGAAAAAGAGCTTTTCTAAAAAGCAGTATCCGAAAAAAGTTTTAAACAAGTAGGAGTCACAGGATAGTCCCCTGGCCCAAACAGCTCAATGAGTGTCTTTTTATTAAGAAATCAGGGTGGTACCACGGAGTAAAAGTCTTCGTCCCTGAATAGAATATAAATTCTATTCTAGAGATGAGGACTTTTTTATTTTTATGAAAAAAGAAACAATTAAAACATTTTTAAGGCGTCAAAGAAGAAATTCAAGTTACTTGAGGCGTTTTTAGTTTATGCAAACAGCAAAACCAACAAACAGTCTCAAGTCCGAGGTTGTTTTTTAAAATTAATAAATTAATTATGAAAAAAATAAATAAGCTTTGGGGTTCAGCTTTTTCTAAAAACCCTAAAAAATCAACAATTAAATTTACAGCAGGACGAGATGTCTATCCTAAAAAACCAGCTGATTATAAATTAGTCCCTTATGACCTATGGGGAAATAAAGCTCACTGCATTATGCTGGCTCAACAAGATTTAATCAGTCAAAAGGATGCCAAAATAATCTTAAAAGGATTGTTAGAAATTGAAGAACTTTGGAAAGAAGATGATTTTGTCTTACAACCTTCCAAAGAAGATGTTCATACCAATATAGAATCCTGGATTATTGAAAACTATGGTATAGAAAGCGGAGGGAAATTACATACAGCAAGATCTAGAAATGACCAGAGCAGTTTAGATCACAAACTTTATCTAAGAGATCAAATTTTAAAGTATTTAAACGCTAATATTTCTACAGCCAAAAGCTTACTTAAAAAAGCTAAAGAGTACAAGAATTTTGTAATGCCTGGTTTTACTCATTATCAACATGCTACTCCAACCAGCTTTGGACACATGCTGGCAGGTTTTGCCTCTATGATAGTTAGAGATAATAAAAGGTTTGTAAATTGGTTCAAACTTCACAATTCCAATCCTCTTGGAAGTATAACTGCATACGGCACTACTTTACCTATTAATCAAGAAACTACAACTAAACTTTTAGGGTTTGACAAAGTAGAAAATAATTCTCTGGATGCAATAACTAACAAATGGGAAGCAGAATCTGATTTAGCTTTTAATATAGCAGTTTTAATGAATCATTTGTCTATTTTAGCTCAGACTTTGATTGTGTTCTCTACTCAAGAATTTAATTTCGTTAAATTAGCAGAAGAACACTCTACTGGAAGTTCAATAATGCCTCAAAAGAAAAACCCGGATGTTTTAGAAGTAACTAAAGCAAAAAGTAGTTACATTAACGGTATACTTCAAAGTTTATTAGGAATAGGAAAAGATAGTTTTATCGGTTACAATCGTGATTCTCAATGGGTAAAATACTTGATTATGGACGGAGTAGAAGAATGTATAAGTGCTCCAAGCATTTTAGCTGAAGTTGTAGAAAAACTAAAAGTAAACAAGAAAGAAATGGAAGAATGGAGCCAAAAAGGATTTATTACTTCTACTAGCTTAATTGAACAACTAGTAGCTAATTACAAAATTCCTTTCAGAAAAGCAAAAGTAGTTGTAGAAAAAGCAGTTAAATATTCTAAAGATAAAGAAAAAGTAACTTATAATTCTTTAATCAAAGCACTTAAGGAAGAAGGTTTTTCTTTAGAAATAAAAAAGAAAGATCTAATAAAATGGCAGGATTCATCCTGGGTTTTAAAGAATCTTAAATCACAAGGAGGGCCAGGCTTACAAAGCTTAAAGAAAGCAGAAAAAAAGATTTTAACAATAATTGAAAAACAAAAAGAATTTGTTGAAGGAAAAGTTGAAAAAATTAAAAAAGCTCAAAAATTATTAAGTAAAGAAATTAAAAAATATGTTAAATAACAAAAAATATGTTAAAGTTGCTTCTCACGAAGCAGATAAGGATAAAATTCAAAAGGTTGTTCTTTTGTATTCAGGAGGTTTAGACACTTCCTGTATGTTGAAATGGATTCAGGAAAAGTATCAATGTGAATTGATAGCTTTAACCATTGATTTGGGGCAACAAACTGAAGACCTAATCAATGCTAAAGAAAAAGCTTTAAAGCTTGGAGCAAAGAAAGCTTACATTTTAGATTGTAAAGACGAATTTGCCGAAAATTACCTTGCTAAAGGAATTAAAGCTAATGTTTCTTACCAGGGTGATTATCATTTAAGCACTCCTTTAGGCCGTCCTTTACTTGCTAAAAAAGCAGTAGAAATTGCTCATCAAGAAAACGCAGATGCAATCGCTCACGGATGCACCGGCAAAGGAAATGACCAGGTTCGAATAGAAACTTCTGCTTTATGTTATGACCCTGATATTAAGGTAATTGCACCAGTTCGAGAATGGGGAATGGGAAGAGACGAAGAACTAAAATATGCAAAAGAAAACAATATTCCAATTCCTAGAACTTCAGATAAAGATCAGGAATGTCCTTATAGTGCTGATGATAATATGTGGGGCGTTACTTGGGAAGGAGGAGAAATTGAAGATCCTAAATTAGAGCCTCACTTAGATAAAATATTAAAAGTTTGTACACCACCTGAAAAAGCTCCAGATAAAAAAGAATATGTAGAATTGTCTTTTAAGAAAGGAACTCCAACTCATCTAAACGGAAAGAAAATGAAATTATCTGATTTAATAATTAAATTAAATAAAATTGCCGGTAAACACGGGGTTGGTTACACAATTCTAATTGAAGATCGTCTAGTTGGTTTAAAAGTAAGGGGTGTTTATGAACTACCAGCAGCTCATGTCATTGTAAAATCTCACTATAATTTAGAGAAATTGGTTTCTACTCAAGAAGAAAATGCTCTAAAAGAAAAAGTAGATTCAAAGTGGGCTTATTTGTGTTACAATGCAAAATGGCTTGAACCAACAATGAATCATCTTAATGCCTATATTGATAGCATGAATCAAAAAGTAACAGGTAAAGTAAAAATTAGTCTTTATAAGGGAAAAGCTGAAGTAGTTTCGGTAGAAAGTCCAAATTCTCTTTTTGATAAAGATTTAGCTACCTTTAACCAAAACCCTAAATTTAATCAAAATTCAAGTGCTGGATTTATTGAGATTTATGGATTAGGAATGAAAACGGCGCATCAGAAAAAGAAAAGCAAGAAAAAGTAAAAAAAGAAGCGAGCTAAAAAGTGGCTCGCTATTTTGTTTTTTTATTTTCGATACAGAGGAAAAGTAAGACAATGAGCTCCTCCGCGCCCTCTGGATAATTCATTACCCGAAATAACAATAACATATTTCCGATCATCCCGTAATGGTTTCTAATTCCTTTTGACACTACAGACCCTTGGCTTGACAAATATATTTTTCCAAATGGAATGACTCCTTCAG